>CAMTIW010000001.1 GCA_947072665.1 uncultured Fusobacteriaceae bacterium
TCCTAATATAAAATAACAAATTAAACATATCAATATATTCTCCATTCTTTTATTCATTCCTTTTTTTACAAACTTTATCATCTATTACTTCTTTTATAAAATTACAAAAGTATGTGTATTTTTTCTAGACGTATCGATTAATAATAAGACTTCTATAAATATATGTTTTTTATAATTAATAGTAAGATTAAAGATTATATTTTAAAACATAAATACAAAAAATATAAAAATAGAATATAATAAAATAAGAGAGTAGCTAAGACTCTCCTATTTATTATACTTTATTTTTTATTCATTATTTAAAATTTTATAAGTTATCCCTCCAATAATAGCCCCAACAATAGGTGCTACCCAGAATAACCAAAGTTGAGATACTGCCCAACCTCCTACAAATATCGCTACTGCTGTACTACGTGCAGGGTTTACAGAGGCATTTGTTACTGGTATACTAATCAAATGAATTAAAGTTAACGCTAATCCAATAGAAATTGGTGCAAAACCTTTAACCGCATCTTTTTTAGTTACACCCATTATAACAAAAATAAATCCAGCTGTTAATGTTATTTCTAGAACTAAGGCTGATAAAAGACTATATCCACCAGGTGAGTGTAATCCATAACCATTAGATGCAAAACCATTATCTAAAGAAAAACCAGGTACACCACTAGCAATAACATATAAAATAGCTGCCCCAAAAATTCCACCTAAAACTTGAAATATTATATAAGGAACCAATTCTTTTTTATCAAAACGTCCACCAACTGCTAAGCCTACAGAAACTGCTGGATTTAAATGACAACCTGATATATCTCCAATTGCATAAGCCATTGTAAGAACCGTTAATCCAAAAGCTAGCGCAACACCTGTAAATCCAATTCCTAACTCAGGAAATCCTGCAGCTAGAACAGCACTTCCACATCCTCCTAAAACTAACCATGCAGTTCCTATAAATTCTGCAAATAATTTTTTTTTCATGTTTCCTCCAAGTAATTTTTTATGTGTAGAATATCTAAAATATTCAAGAGATTATTCTATCATAAAAATACAAAAGAAACAATAACTATTTTAACTTAATTATAAAATTATAATTGCAACATCTGTTATCTAATCTATTTTTTGTGGTTCAATATGCCATATTTCTTTTGCATATTGAGCAATTGTTCTATCAGATGAAAATTTACCTGCATTACATATATTTAACCATGCTTTTCTAGCCCAACCAAGTTTATCTGCATAAGCTAAATTAGCTCTATTTTGTGCTTTTCTATACTCTTCAAAGTCTTTTAATATATAGTATTCATCAGCACTATGCCAATCAGTTCCATTCATTAGTGATTCATATATTTCTCTAAACATACCTGTACCATCATCTGAAAAAGTACCATCTATAAGAGAATCTATTACTACTTTTAATCCTTCCACATTATGATAACTATCCCATGGAGTATATCCTTCTATCTTTATTCTTTTTATATCTTCCACTGTAAGTCCAAAAATGAAACTATTTTCTAATCCTGCCTCTTCTACTATTTCCACATTTGCCCCATCTAATGTTCCTAGAGTTAACGCTCCATTTAACATAAACTTCATATTCCCTGTTCCAGAAGCCTCTTTCCCTGCAGTTGATATTTGTTCAGAAATATCTGCTGATGGGAATAGTTTATGTGCCACAGACACTCTGTAGTTTTCGATAAAAATAACTTTAATTTTATCTCTCACTTGTGGGTCATTATCAACTTTTTTGGCTACTTCATTTATAAGTTTTATTATAGCCTTAGCTCTTCTATATCCAGGAGCAGCCTTTGAACCAAATATATATGTAACTGGTTCCATTTGAATATTGGGATTAGATTTTATCTTATTGTATAAATCAATAATCTGAAATACATTTAAAAGTTGTCTCTTGTATTCATGCAATCTTTTAACTTGAATATCAAAAATTGAATCTGTATTTATCTTTATATTTTGTTCTTCTTTTAGATATTTTGCCAATTGATTTTTTTTAATTTTTTTAATGTTAAGGAATTTTTTTAAAATATCTTCATCATTAGAATATTTTTCTAATTTTTTTAGTTCTGTTAAATCTAATATCCAATCTTTACCTATAAGTTTTGTTATCAATTCTGAAAGTTCTGGATTTGAAAGCAGTAACCATCTTCTTTGTGTTATTCCATTTGTTTTATTTTGGAATTTTTCCGGATATAATTCATACCAATCTTTTAACTCTTCTGTTTTCAAAATTTCAGTATGAATAGCTGCAACTCCATTTACATATGAACTTCCATAGATAGCAAGCCATGCCATATGAATAAGTTCCCCTTGAATAATAGACATTCTATTTTGTTTCTCATAATTATTAGGATATTTTTCTTCAAGAATATACTTCAGTTGATTATTTATACCTACAATTATCTCATAAATTCTTGGCAGTATCTCTTTATATAGTCCAATCCACCATTTTTCTAATGCCTCTGCAAGTATTGTATGATTGGTATAAGCAAAAGTTTTAGTGACTATTGACCACGCTAAAGTCCACTCAACTCCTTCTACATCACAAAGTAATCTCATTAATTCTGGGACAGCTATGGTAGGATGTGTATCATTTAATTGAATTATAGTAAATTCTGGTAGTCTAGTAAAATCATGTCCATGAAGTTTTTTGAATTTTCTTAATATATCTTGTAAAGAAGCAGATACAAAGAAATATTGTTGACGTAATCTTAGTAATTTCCCTTCGTTTGTAGAATCATTTGGATATAGCACTCTTGAAATATCTTCAGATCGATTAGCCTTCCAAAGAGCTTTATTATAGTCTTGAGCATTAAATGCTGCATAGTCTAAATCTTCCATTGGAGCAGCTTCCCATAGTCTTAAAGTATTCACATTATTTGTTCCATATCCAATTATTGGAGTATCGTAAGGTATTGCTCTCACAGAGAAGTCTTTAAAATCTACTCTTACTTCTTCACTGATTTTTTTCACTGACCAAGGGTCACCGTACTTCAACCAAGTTTCTGGCTCTTCTACTTGGAAACCATTTTCTATCTTTTGATTAAATATACCATTTTTATATCTGATACTGTATCCTTTCCCTGGTAAATTTAAAGTAGCTAAAGAATCTATAAAACAAGCAGCAAGTCTTCCTAGTCCACCATTTCCTGTTCCAGCATCCTCCTCTTCTTCCTCTATTAAATTATAATCTATTTCAAGTTCCTCAAATGCTGATTTTATACTTTTCATAATTCCTAAATTTATCAAGTTATTACCTAGAGCTCTTCCCATTAAAAACTCAGAAGAAAGATAATGTGCTTGTTTTACCTCTTCATATTTTTCTGATGTTTCTAACCATTTCTCACTGATTGCTCCTACCACGGTCTTAGCTAAAGCAAGATATATATCATGTTGTTCTGCATCTTCAATTCTTTTCCCTGCATCTAGTAAAAGATGTTTTTTTATTCCATCTTTTATTTGTTTTTTATTTAATTTCATAACCCCTCCCAAATATTTTTAATATTTTTAAAATTATAAATTAATTTTGATCTGACAATTCTTGCATTGAATGGAGATTTATATCTTTCCAAAAATCACCCTTAAAATTTTCAGCAAGTTTCATTATGTAAATATCGTTATGAATGTGTTCTGCTACTATATAGATAAGAAGTTTATTTTCAGAATATGTGCCACTAAAAGTTCCACTATAGTTACTTGCTATTATAGCTTTTTTCATATCCGAAACAATTAATATTCTTTTATTTTTTTGAGTTTCTTCCTCTTTAATTTCATCTCTATAATAGACTTCTATTCCTAATTCTTTATAATCAACTTTTTTAAAACTAAAAAGAATGATTCGTACACCTCTTTCCTTTAAAATTTTAAAAATATCTTTAAATTTTCTTAGATCCCAGTTGGTATTTATATATACTTCTTTTTCACTACTATTTAACATTTGGGAAATTCTTTCTACCACTCCTGCTTCAGAGTTTAAATTATAAAATTGAGTTTCAATGGAACTTTTATCCACTTCTTTAAATTCCTTCTCTAAAATTTCAGTAGCATTTTCCATCTCTTTTTTTACTCTTTTAAGAAGTAGCTCTGGATCAACTGCTACATAAGAAGTTATCTCTCCTTCTTGTAAAGATAAAATATAACCCTTAGATAATAACTTAGATAATACATCATAAACAGAAGTTCTAGGATACCCTAACTTTTTAGCTATTTTTGAGCCATTACATGATGGACATTTAACTAATTCATAATAAATTTCACTTTCTTTTATAGATAGTCCCAATTTTTCCAAATTATCTATAATCTTTTGTCTCTTCTCCAATATTTTATCTCCTATTTTCTTTAGTTATTTTTTTTAGTCTTTTTGCTAACTCTAATGTTAAATCCTCACTACTAAATCTCCAATTCCAATTTTTAGAAGAAGTAGATGGAGTATTCATTCTTGAATTATTATCAAGTCCTAATAAATCCTGAACTTGTGTCAATGCCATTACAGATTTTGTACTCCAAACTGCTTCTATAAATTTCCAATTTATTTCTTCTGAAACAACAGAATTCATTTCTTCTAAATATTCATCGCATTTTCTTTTATCTGATTTTTTTATATTTTTATACCAACCTACAACAGTTTCATTATCGTGAGTTCCAGTGTATGCAACTGAATTTTCTGTGTATTTATGTGGTAAATAATCACTTTCTTCTTTGGAATCAAAAGCAAATAATAAAATCTTCATTCCTGGGTAACCACTTTCTGTTAATAGCTCCTCTACTTCTGGTGTTAAAAACCCTAAATCTTCTGCTATTATAGGCATATCTCCCAATACTTTTTTTATTGTGTTAAACAACTTCATTCCTGGGCCTTTTTCCCACTTTCCTTCTGCTGCTGTTTTTGCATTGGCTGGAATAGACCAATAAGATTCAAAACCTCTAAAATGATCAATTCTTACAATATCATGAAGATTAAAACAAGCTTTTATTCTCTCAATCCACCATACGTAGTTATTTTTCTCTATATTATTCCAATCATATAGAGGATTTCCCCACAACTGTCCATCAGCACTGAAATTATCTGGTGGACAACCTGCCACTCTTGTAGAATTTTTATTTTCATCAAATAAAAACATCTCACTTCTCGACCAAGCGTCACTACTATCTGGTGATACAAATATAGGTATATCTCCTATGATTTTGATATCTTTTGAATTGGCATACTTCTTTAGCTTTTTCCACTGTTTAAAAAATATATACTGTAAAAAAATATAGAAATCAATCTCATTTTTCAGTTCTTTTTTTATTCTATTCATAGATTCTTTTTCTCTGTTTTTATATTCACTAGGCCATTCATGCCAGTTTTTTTCATTAAATTTTTCTTTTAATGCCATAAATAAGCAATAATCCTCTAACCAGTATTTTTCTTCTTTTTGAAAATTTAATGTTTCTTTTAATCTATCCTCTTTTATAAAATGTTCATAAGATTTTTTTAAAATAGGAAATTTATGCATATAAAGATTGCCATAATCTATAGTATTTTTCTCATTTATTTTTTCCAAAGACACTAAATCATTTTTTTGTAAAAGACCTTCTTCAACTAAATCCTCCATATCAATAAAATATGGATTTCCTGCAAAAGCAGAAAAAGATTGATATGGTGAATCACCATACCCAGTTGGACCCATGGGAAGTATTTGCCATAATTTTTGACTTGCGCTTTCTAAAAAATCTATAAATTCATATGCATTTACTCCAAAATCTCCAATTCCATACTTACTAGGGAGAGAACTTATATGTGCCAATATTCCACTTTTTCTTCCAAACATTTTTTAACCCCTCTTTTATTTTATCTTATTTTTTAATGTTGTATCATTAAAACAACACCATTATAATACTTTTTAATTTTATTTACAAGTTCTTCCAATGAGTATTTTTATATACTTACCTCAATACCGTAATGGTCTGATATTTTATCTTTATTCTTCCCATTAAAAATAACTTTACTCTTTTTAATTTCTATTTTTTTATTTGTAAAAATAAAATCTATTCTTTTTTCTTCTGTATTATTTTTTTCCCAACCATCTATTTTACCAACTACTGTTATTCCATTATCCTTTTCATTTGCTAGATTATATGTATCAAATATGTTATTATTTAATATAAAATCATAACCTTGGTTTCTAATAGCTGAAATATTATTAAAATCACCCATTAAAAAACATCTATTTCCTCTTTTATTAATATTTTCTAAAAGAGTCTTAATTTGTTCTTGAAAAGAATTTTCAACATCACACCACCAACCTAAATGACATGAATAAAAATCAATTTTTTCTCCCTTATTTTCAATGGTAGCTCTTATGACTTTTCTAGTTTTCCAATAATTTGTATTTTCACTAGTTCCTATAAAAAATTCAGAACTATCTTCAATTTTTAATCTAGTTAAAATAGCCACTCCTTCTTCATAAATATCATACCCTATATGGTTAAAGCCCCATATAAATTTATATTCACAATTTATCTCTTTTAAATATTCACATAATTTATATGCATAGTTACTATTTTTTATATTTTTATATACAATTTTATCTTTTATTTTTTGACTTACTTCTTGCAAACAAATAACATCATATTCTTTTTCTTTAATAGTTTTTGCTAGGTATTTTAATTTTTCAACTTGTCCTTCTTCTTCACAAGAATCACAATTTAATGTTAATATTTTCACTCTTATCTCCCTAAAATTGTTAAGATATCATTTTTTATATTATCTGCTTTTGGTCCATAAACAGCTTGTACTCCACTATCTTTTGTTATTAATCCAATTGCACCTGTTTTCTTCCACTCTTTTAATTCTCTAACTAATGAATTATCTTTTACAGTAACTCTAAGTCTTGTCATACAAGCATCCACATCAACTATATTATCTTTTCCACCTAATAGAGATATAATTTTATTAGGTATCCCATCCCCTTTATTAGCTAAAGAATTATTTTCTCCAGTTCCTTCTTCTTCATCTTCTATGTAATTTCCCTTTCTTCCAGGAGTTGGTAAATCAAATTTTTTAATTATTATATTAAATAAAGTATAATTTAAAAAGAAAAATACTACACAAACAATTGCAAAATTTATTAAATCTTTTATTAGTCCAGCATTTACCATAAGTGGAACCCTTGATAAAAATTCTAAAAATCCAAAAGAATGAACTCTTAAAGATATGACATCTACCAAAGCAAAGGCAACTCCTGTTAAAAGAGCATATACAACATATAATATAGGTGCTACAAACATAAACATGAACTCTATTGGTTCTGTTACACCTGTTAAAAATACTGCTAACATAGCTGAAAAAAATATTGTTTTATATTTTGCCTTTTTATCTTTATCTACATTATTTAACATAGCAAAACCAATCCCTAATAAGGAAGCAGTAGATAATATTACTTGTCCTGCTTTAAATCTTGCAGGAACAACAGTAAGTAACAAATGTTTATATCCTTCTGTATCTCCAGCTATTTTTAGATTATTTAAATCTGTAATCCATGCTAACCATATAGGGTCTTGTCCTGCTATTATAGTCCCTATACCAGTTCCTGTTAACACTTTATATGTCCCACCTAAATCTGTATAATTCATTGGAATTGTTAACATATGATGAAGACCAAAAGGAAGTAATAATCGTTCTAAAGTTCCATATATAAATGGAGCAATAATTGGTGCTGTATTTCTAGATGCTGCTATCCACTGCCCAAAAGTATTTAATCCCCACTGGATAAATGGCCAGAAGATAGAAAGTAACATAGCTACAATAACAGATGCAAATATTACTACAAAAGGAACAAATCTTTTTCCATTGAAGAAATCCAATGACTTAGGTAATTTATTATAGTTATAATACTTATTAAAAAGTACTGCTCCTAAAAATCCTGACAGTATACCTACAAATACTCCCATATTTAAAGCTGGTGCTCCTAAAACCATAGTAAAATAATTTTTAACTAAAAGTTCCTGACCAGTAAAAGACTTAACCAATGTTGTTCCATCAGACAACATCCCTGCATTTACTGAAAAAAGACTTCCAGATATTCTATTTATAAGAATAAATGCCATTACCCCTGCAAAAGAACCGCCTGCTTTCTCTTTTGCCCAAGAACCACCAATAGCAGCTGCAAATAGTATATTTAAATTCACTATTATAGCCCAACCCATATCTTCCATAACTCTACCAATTATACCAATATCTGTTCCACCTATTAATTTCCCAATGGAAACCATAAGTCCTGCAGCTGGCATAACTGCTATTACAACAATTAAAGCTTTTCCAAATTTTTGCCAAAAATCAAATGATATTAATTTTTTCCCTTTCACTTTTCACATCTCCCTTGAATCTAAATACATTAATAAATGTTGTATAATTATTACTACTTTTTATTATAGTTCTTTATATTTTAATTTTCAAGCTTTTTTTGTAAAAAAACAAAGTTTAATGAATAATAATAATACAAATGCTACAAATAAAACATAAAGAGAGCTCTATGGAAACTTTCCATATACGCTCTCTTTTAACTTATGAATTATTCTTTTACCACTATTTTACCATTTAATATTTCTTCTTTAATTTTTTCTAATTTTAACAAATTATTTTTTCCTATTTGCTCTTTAGTATATTTGAAATCTGTCAAGGAAACTCCTTTTGTTTTTAAATCAGCTAATACATGACCTGAAACAAATTCTCCTTTTTTTAAATTTTCTACCAATGTAACTACTGCATTGTCTATTCTAACTCTTACAGATGTCAATATAGTTCTAGGTATTTTAAAATCTTCATCTTCATCACAACCAATAGCAAAATATCCTCTGTTTTTAGCTGACTCAAAAACTCCACTTCCAGTTCCTTCTGCAACATGTAAAATAACATCTGCACCTCTATCATTTAAAGAATCTGCAATGTTTTTTCCTGTTACCGGGTCACTAAAAGGATTGGCACTTGAGGTTGGCATATAAGCTACTAATACTTTAATATCTTTATCTACATATTTAGCTCCTGCTGTATAACCATTTGTAAATTTATTAAAAGATTTATTATCCATGGCTGGAATTATTCCTATAATTTTCGTTTTGCTCACCATAGCAGCTAAAGCACCTGCTAAATATGCTGCTTCATGCTCTTTAAAATTAATAGTAGTTGTATTTGGTATTTGAGGTGAACCACCTACCAAAGCGTATTTTTGATTTGGATATTTCTTTTGTATCTCTTTTAATGATTCTGCAACCACACTTCCCATTCCAATAATTAAATCAAAGTTTTCTTTCCCTGAAAAATCATCTAAAAATTGATAATCTTCACTTACATTATTAGGCTCGATATATTTATAACTCTCTATTGTTCCATTTTCTTTCAACTCTTCTAAAGCATCATAAGCCATCCTATTAAAACCACTTCCTAATCCACCAGTGGACATAACTAATCCAATATTTAACTTTTCTGCCTTTTTTTCTCCCAATACTGTAAATGACAATAATAAAATTAAAAATGATGTAAATATTTTTCTCACCCTAAGCCCCCTTAAATATTTTATTTTCTTAAGTTCTTTAATCCTCTTCTAATATTTTTTGAGAAAAATAAAAGATTAACATTAAAAAAATTAAAGTTACTGTATTCAATGCTGAACTTTCTAAAAATTTCTTCTCAGATATTAAAGAATAATTAACCAAAGGAATAGTAGGTAAAACACGTGCTATTTGCATTGTATAACCAATTGTAAACTCTCCGAAAAGAATTGCAAATATCTGCATAAATACCCATAAAAATACCCTCTTTAATAGTGGGAATTCAATATAAATAAAATTAGTAAAATAATTTACTCCATCTAACTGTCCAGCCTCTAAAATCTCCTTATTAAAATTTTTAATATAACTATACATAAAAGAATAACCAATTGGAAGTGAAATTAATATATAACCCTGTATTAAAATTACAGATAATGGAATATTAAAAGAGATATTTAAATAAATTAATGTTATAGCTAAAAAACCACTGGATATTCCAAAAGTTGAATATACAATAAAGTTAGTGAATTTATTGTATGATTTTATCATGAAGTATGAAAGAATAGTTACTACAAAACTCCCTATAAAAGATAAAAAAGTTGAATTTAATACTCCTCTAATAATGGGATAAGTTTCATTAAATTTAGATGAAAATATGGTTTTATAATGCTCAATAGATATTTCACCTGTATAAAAATTAAAAAAACTAAAAACCAAACTAACCAATACCACTAAAAATAAAATTACAAAATATAGAATAGAAATATATTTAAGTAACCTAGGTGTCTTCTTTAAATATTGACTTCCATTTAGTTCATATTCATATATTTTTATGCTTAATGTATTTATTAAAATTAAAATTAAAGCTTGAATTCCGCCTAGCACCATAACTTTTGTGAAGTCAAAGCTTCCCACTAAAGTTGTAGCAATCTCAGCTTCCATAGTTGTATATCTAGCTCCGCCCAAGGCTAAAACTAAAATAAAAGATGTAAAAGAATAAAGGAAAACTAAAAATGCACCTCTGAAAATTTGTGGTAGTATCAAGGGTAATTTTATTTTTAAAAATATAATATAATCTTTTGCTCCTGCAATCTGAGCCTCTTCTTCTAATTCTTTAGGAATAGATTTTAAAGCTTCTGCAATATATTTTAAAAAAATAGGGGAATTATAGAAACAATTGGCTATGAGAATACTAGTTAAACTATAATTTATTCCACTATCTTTTATAAATGGTAAATTAAAAATAATACTAAATGATACAATTGCTGCTATCGGTGGAAACATAAAGGGTATAAAAAATAATTTATCCAGTAATCTAGTTAAAATATTTTTATTATACGCCATATAATAAGCAGGTATTATTCCTATAAGAAAAGAAAATATAACTGTTAATACCCCTTGTTCAAAAGAGTTTTTCAAAGTAAAAAAATCAAACTCTCCAGAAGTAAAAAAAGTCATAAAATCTTTCCCTACAAAAAAATCTTTTATAAAAATATATAATGGTACTATCCATATAAAAAAATAAAAAAAGTTAAATAAATTATTTTTCTTTTTCTTTTTCTTTTTATTTATTAAATCAAACATAATTGAAACCCTTTCTTTTTTTATTTTTTTTCTTACTTTGTTCTTAAAATTTCTAAAAGTTCTTTTTTCCATTTTTCTAAATTTAGCATAACATCTTTACTATTTAATGTAACTATCTTATTGGATTTTGGAATATATGCAAATTCTTTTTCTAATTTAATATCTGTTACTGGTAACATATAATTTTTTTTCACTATTTTATCTTGAGCTTCTGGTGTCAAAAGATAATCTATAAATTTTTTAGCACCGTCTTTCACATTTTTTTTCTTTGTTAATCCTGCTCCTTCTAAATACACATAAGCTCCTTCTACTGGTATTATTGTATCATATTTAGGACTCTTTTCATCATAAAAATAAGCATTACTTGTAGCATATCCCATCATCATAGGAGCTTCTCCTGTTTGAAATTTTGCAAAAGAATCATCCCAACTGGAAGTTGTAGTTAATATTCCAGGGGATAATTCCTTCCAAAACTCTTGCCATTTATCACCATAAACTGCAATTGTCCAAAGCATTATTTCCTGACCTGTAGATGAACGTGGATCTTGAACTAAAAGTTGTTTCTTATAATTTTTTAACTCTTCTAAAGACTTAGGAGGATTTTTTAATAAAGTTTTATCATAATTTATTCCCATTAATCCATAATCAAAAGGAGTTATATATCCTTCTTCATCCATTATGAATTCAGGTTTTGCTATAAGTTTAATATTTGATGCTGTATATTTTTCTAATAAATTTTCAGATTTAGCCAGTTCTCCACTGACCAAAGTTAGTCCCAAAACTACATCTGATTGAGGATTATTTTTCTCTAACTTCATTCTCGGAACTATCCCTTTCATTCCTATAAATTTTATTTCATCACCTGTTTTTTCTTTAAAATCTTCTTTAAATGCTTTTTCTAACCACTTCATAGATTCTGGTGCATAAATAACAATAGTTTCAGCAAAAAGATTTAAAGAAATTAAAATACCCATAAATAATATTAATTTTTTCATTTTCTACTCCCTTAAATATTTATAAAATAAAATAAAAAAAGCTGTAATTTTCACAACTACAGCTCAATGAGTATTCCGTTACATTCTTCCAGTTCTAGAATTACCTAGCAGGTTAAAACGGTATAATCTCAGCACAAGGCACCCGTGAATATCTATTTATATAGTATCAAGTTATATTTATTCTGTCAAGAATTTCATCCATACTCAACACCTACTTTTTCACTGTGCACTCTTCTATAATTTTATTAACATTTTCTATACTGGTAACTTTTGCAAATCTATCTTTAAAAATTTTATAATTATGATATAGGTATAATTTCTCTCCTGTTATATATTCATTTCCAAAAGTTGTGTTTGTTTCTTCTGGAATTATTATTTTAAATCCAAATTCAAACCCAACTCTACAACTAGTATCAATACAATAATTTGTTTGTAACCCTGTCATTATGAGAGTTGAAATCCCTTTTTCTTCAAGGTAAGCTTTTAGTTTTGTGTCTTTAAATATAGAATTATAATTTTTATCTATAATTTTCTCATTTAATTTAGGAGTTAATTCTTTACAAATTTCCCATCCTGGAGTATTAATTTCAAATTCACTACCTTTCTCTTCGCAATGTCTAAAATGTATTATCTCTATATTGGATTTTCTACAATTTTCAGCTAATATATTTATGTTTTTTATAACTGTTTCCATATTAAAAGGATTATTTTTTACCAGTCCATATTGAACATCAATTATCAATAATGCTATTTTATTACTCACTTATCCCTCCCCTAATTTATTTGTTTTATACTTATTTCCATTCTAACATTCCTTATGTCAAATCCCAATATTTCTATGGATAATACTTTTTTCCCTAACATTAAACTGGATTTCTCCAAAGAAACAATTTTAAAATACACAAGTCCAATTGTTTGATTTTTAGTTTTTTCTAAAAATAAAAAATTATCATCTATCATAGTTTTATATTCTTCAAATGATAATATATCATTATTTTTTCTAAATACCAAAGGTCTATTTTCAACATGAAAATCATGAATTTCCATCATTATATTTTTACAATCAAGATAATCTTCTAACTCTGCTTTTTTCACATTATTCATATTGTCAATTACTACCTCCTAAAATTTCTTCACATTAATATTTTTTCTTGCTTTTTAAAATAAAAACATATAAAATTATAAAATCAAATATAAAAAAGGAGCTAAATTGAAAAAACAAATTATTTTATTTTTATTATTATCTCTCTGCTCATTAGGAGGTACTAAAGAACAGATTCTTATTTTAAATCTCATCAATAAAGAGCGAACTAGTACAGGAGTCAAACCATTAATATTAAATAAAAAACTTAATAAATTAGCAAAAATTAAGTCAAATGATATGTCTCAAAATAATTATTTTGGTCATAACTCCTCCACATTGGGCTCACCATTTAATTTAATAAAAAAAAACAATATCAAATACCTAACTGCTGGAGAAAATATTGCTAAGGGACAAAAAACACCTCTAGAAGTTGTTAGTTCTTGGATGAATTCTTCAGGACATCGAAAGAATATCTTAAACCCTAAATTCCAAGAAATGGGTATTGCAAGAGATTCTTCAAATAAAAATATATGGACTCAATTATTTATTGGAAACTAAAATTATCTATTTTTCAATTCTAATAGTTTACAAATAAAGGTATCCACATCTTCTTTATTACTATCAAATGAGGTAACTAATCTTATTTCTTTTTTTTCAACATTCCAAATATAAAAATGGCAAAACTCTTGTAATGGCTCTATTATTTCATTGGGTAGAGTTGCAAATACAGTATTTCCTAATACTTCATTCGTAATTTCTACTCCAATATTTTTTAATTGTTGTTCTAAATACTTTGCAATATCATTGGCATTTTTAGCACATTCATACCATATATTATCTTTTAAATAAGGAATAAATTGTGCAGATAAAAATCTCATTTTAGATAACAGTTGTAAATTCTGTTTTCTTATCCACTTAAAATCTTGAGCTAACGATTTATTAAAAAAAACTATTGCTTCTCCATACATAAGTCCATTTTTAGTTCCACCAAAAGATAGTACATCCACTCCTAGATCCCCTGTCATCTCTTTAAAAGAGCACCCTAAAGATACTGCAGCATTGGCTAATCTAGCACCATCCATATGCAAATACATATCATTTGCTTTGGCAAATTCTGATATTTCTTTTATCTCTTCCAGTGAATATATTGTTCCAGACTCTGTTGCTTGACTAATTGATATTATATCTGCATTAGGTTTATGAAACGTATCTTTAAAACTCAGCCATTTTTTAGCTAGTTTTAAATCTAATTTCCCATCTGTACTTGGAACACTAAGTAGTTGCATCCCAGTTATTTTACTAGGTGCTCCAGTTTCATCTTGTAATATATGGGCACTCTCTGGACAAATAACTGCTGAAACTTTTCTTTTCATTCCTTCCAATGAAAGGACATTCGCTCCAGTTCCATTAATTACAAAATAAACTTCTATATCATTACCAAAATACTTTTTGAATTCATCAATCGCTTCTCTTGTTATCTCATCATATCCATAAGCAGCTACATGACCAGTATTTACTTCTATTATTTTTTCTAAAATTTTAGGATGAACTCCACTATAGTTATCACTTGCAAAAGTTTTCTTCATAAAAATCCTCCTCAATACTTTGATAAAATCATTATATCATAAAAAAAAATGAAAATTATTTTTTCATTTATAATTTTCATTTTTTTATGATATTTATATTTAATTTTGTATTTTATTAGCTTCTACAGGAGGCATATTTAAAGCTGTATGTCTTAGCTTCATCATTTCAGTTTTATTTTTTGCATGTAATTGAGCTATTTCTAAATTAATTTTTTCAATTTGATTCCATTCAATGTTTTCATTTAACATTAATTTTTTTATTGCTATTTTTTTCTCTTGAATTTCTATGTTATTTTTTATTTCTTCTTTTGATTTAATTCTTTTTTTCCCACTCATTGATTTATTAAAGTTATTACCTTCCATATTTTTCATTACACATTCTTCATGTCTTGTATTTCTTTTATGACCTTTTTGATTTTCATGACTATTAGCAAAAGTCATTGTTCCTAAAGCTAACATACCTACTATTAATATTTTTTTCATTTTTATTACCTCCTGAGTTTTATGTTACTACTTATATAATTATAATATCATTCAACTGTGTCAGAGATATGTCAAATATTAATATTTTTTTAATTTTTCTATAAAATTAAAAAATCCTATTTCTTCAAAAAATAACTGCTCTTTTACTGATGGAATTTCTTTTTTTACTATTGATTCTACTATTTTTTTTTCAAATGGTATTTTTAATCCCACTTCTATTTTTTTTCATTACAATAACTCTCTATTAATTTCGTATGTTCCAAGGATATATCCCACTTATTAATAACAACATATACCTTTAAATTAAATTTTTGAGTCAATTCATAAACTCTTTTTAAATCATGAATTCCTGAAAATGTTGGCTCTGTTACTATCACTATTTTTTTCGCACCAGTTATTGAACTTATAACACTACAAGCAATTCCTGGTGAGCCATCTACTATTATATTTTTTAAATTTTTTGAAACAGCTAATTCTTTTGCTATTTTTCTTACCTTGGAAACTAATTTCCCAGAAGCTTCCTCCCCAGGTATTAATCTAGCATGAACCATATCACCATACTTAGTTTTTGATACAAATAAATCCCCTATACTTCTATCTTTCATTTGTATTGCTAAAACTGGACATATATATTCACAAACACCACAACCTTCACATTTTATGATATTAATCTTAATGTCTGGTTCTATAGCAGTGAATTTGCAAACATCATAGCATTTCCCACATTTAATACATAGTTCTTCATCTAAAAAAGCTTTTTTAAGTCCTATGAATTCCTCTTGTGCAATGGGTTCTAACTCAAATAAAATATTTAAATCTGGTGCATCTACATCACAATCTGCTATTACTAATTCTTCAAAATAAGGAATAAGGGAAGCTGTCAATGTAGTTTTTCCAGTTCCACCTTTTCCACTTAAAATAGCTATTCTCATATTTTACTCCTATACTCTTCTCAAAACTGAACCTTCATTTTAAATTTTAAAATCAACCTCTTCTAACTCATTATTTTGAAAAGCTTTTAATACATCTTTTACTATTTTAAAATCACCTTTTTTATATACTTTAATTTCAAAAGCTTGTACTGCAGTTACTGCTTTTGGACCTAGTTCTGGAGATATTATTGCATCTACTTTTTTATTAAATAATGCTCTTACCGTATTTCCTCCTGCACCACTTGATTCATTTTTAGAAATATTTTCTATTGTTTCCTCTTCTAATGTATCCAAATCAATTATAACAAAATATTCAGCTCTTCCAAATCTATCATCTATTTCTGAATTCAAACCCTTTCCTTTTGACGCTATTGCTACTTTCATTTTTCCTCCAAATAAAAATTTAACAAAAAAAACCGGATAACCGGTTTTTTATAATTAATTTTTACAATCATGCCCACCATGATGTTCTCCATGGTCATGAGTACAAGCTGAACCTGTTGAATAAAGTTCTCCTTCCATGTATACTTTTAATATTTCTGATATATCCCCAGAAGCTCCTAATATTACATCGACATTTTGTCCTTTAAATAAATCTATAGCTCTTTCACCCATCCCACCAGTAATTATTACATTAACTTTTAACTCTCCTAAAAATTTAGGTAATACTCCTACTGCATGAGGTGGTGCATCTACTACTTCTTTTTTTAATATAGATTCTCCATTAACTGTATAAATTGTAAATTTTTTACAATGACCAAAATGTGATTCTACCATGATTTCATCATTTGTTGGAAATGCGATTCTCATATTATTCATTTTTATTCCTCCAGTTTTTTGATTACAGAAAATTATACACACTTTTACTACTTTTCTTCAGAAATATTTTCAAAATTATTTTTAATAACTATTGCCTTATCATAAAGTAATGCATCCAATATTTTTTTTCTACCTGATTGTAATAACCTTTGAATAGTTCCCCTAGAGAGTCCAATACTTTCACTTGCCTCTATTTGATTTTTCCCTTCATAATCACATAACCTAATTGCTTCAAATTCATCAAGTTCTATCTGAACAGAGTCCATTTCACACATTTTAATCCCTACAGGTTTAAATATTTTTTCTCCATTAAAAGCTCTACAACATCTCTTTTTTTTCAAACGTGGCATAGATCCTCCAAATCTTTATTATGTGCATATGCACAATTACACTATACTCTCTTCTTTTTTATTTGTCAAATTTTTTTAAGTAAAAAATAAATTTTTCTAAAAATATGGTATAATTTTATTAAAAACTTCATAAAGGAAAGTGGAAGTATGAACGTTAAAGAGAATCAAAATATTGAATGGAAAGAAATTTGGAAAGATGAGTATATTAAATGGATTTGTGGTTTTGCTAATGCACAAGGTGGTAAAATTTATATAGGAAAAAATAATGACGGAAATATTACTGGAATTTTAAATGCAAAAAAACTTTTAGAAGATATTCCTAATAAAATAAGAGATGTACTTGGAATAATTATTGATATTAATTTATATCATGAAGAAGATAAAGACTATCTCGAAATCATTATTTTGCCAAGTTCATACCCTGTTAATTATAAGGGTGAATATCATTATAGAGCGGGAAGTACAAAACAACTTTTAAAAGGTTCTACTCTTACTCAATTTCTTTTTGAAAAAACAGGAATAACTTGGGATAGTATTCCAATTGACAATATTTCTATTAATGAATTTTGGAGAGAAAGTTTTGATATTTTTAGAAAACAAGCTGTTTTAAGTAAAAGAATGGATGAAAAAGATTTAAGTATGACAAATGAACAACTTCTAGACAGTTTAGGACTTATCAAAAATAAAAGAATTTTAAGAGCAGGTATAATGTTGTTTCATCAAAATCCTGAAAAGTGGATTAATGGATCATATATAAAAATAGGATATTTTGAAAGTGATTCTGAAATCAGCTATATGGATGAAATACATGGTTCATTAATTATGCAGGCAGATAAAGTTATAGATTTAATTTTTACAAAATATTTGAAAGCTCATATAAGTTATGAAGGAGTGACAAGAATAGAATCTTATCCTTTTCCAAAAACTGCTATAAGAGAAGCTGTCTATAATGCAATTGTTCATAAAAATTATGCTACACAAATCCCCATTCAAATAAGTATATACGAAGATAAATTATATATTTCTAATGATTGTATTTTTCCAGCCGGTTGGACAGTTGAAACTTTAATGGGAAAACATCGTTCAAAACCTTTTAATCCTAATATAGCTAATGGATTTTTTAGAGCAGGTTTTATAGAAACATGGGGAAGAGGTATTGAGAAAATATGTGAAGTATATAGAAAACATGGAACCAAACTGCCTGAATATACTATTCATCCTGAGGATATAATGATAAAATTTGACTCTTTAGAGAATACCGCCAAGAATACCGCCAAGAATACCGCCAAGAATACCGCCAAAATTAGAGAAAAAGAAAATAAAATAGAAGCAAATATTGATAATGTCCTAAAATATTTAAAACAATATCCAAATACAAAACAGAAAAATATATTAGATGATTTGCATTTGAGTAAAAGAACATTAGAGCGAATAATAGCTTTTTTAAAAGAAAAAAACTATATAGAAAGAATAGGAAATAATCGTTCAGGATACTGGAAAATTTTAAAAGAATTATAACTTAAAAATGACGAGCCAATTTTATTTTTGACTCGTCATTAATAATATTATTATCCTTTTGAGAAAGGAACTCCCATACAGTGGAATAATAGTTTAAATGCAGGTTTTTCCACAGGAAAACCATGGAGTATAGTAAATGAAAATTATAAAGAAATCAATGTAGAAAAATCATTAAATAACAAAAAATCGTTATTTTATACCTATAAAAAATTAATAGATTATAGAAAAAATATAGATGTCATAACAAATGGAACTTTTGAATTAATATTAAAAGACAATAAAAATATTTTTGCCTACAGAAGAAAAAATTCAAAAGAAGAAATTTTAGTAATCTCAAACTTAACAAGTCAAATACTAAAAATAAAAGATATGGAAAAAGAAATTAGAGGTGAAGTTCTCATCTCTAATTATGAACAAAACAATATAAAAGAATTACAACCTTATGAAACTATTGCATTTTATAATATTTTTTAACCCTCTCACATAAAAAAGACCCTGATAGTTTTATTTCTATTAGGGTCTTTTTCTTATTTTTTTTTCAAACTTTTAATAGGTATATTAACTACTAATGCTGTTTTTCTATCCGCTTCAGCTAAATTAGAAATTTCAATATTGAACTCTCCAGAATCTATTACTACGTATTTAGAAATAACTTGAATTATTTCATCTCTCATTCTATTCATCATCTCTTCTGGAATAATTGCTCTATCATGAATTAGAACTAATTTTAATCTATCTTTTGCTATGTTTTTTGATTTATTTCCTCCAAATAACGAATTAAATATTCCCATTTTTTTCACCTATCTCTTAAACATATTTTTTAGTTTTGATATAAATCCTTTTTTTGTATCTAAATCTAAAAATGGAATTTCTTCTCCAATAGCTCTTTTAGATATATTTCTATAAGCTTGAGCTGCTAAAGATTCCCCTTTAAGAACTACAGGTTCACCTCTATTTGTAGAAATTACTATATTCTCATCATCAGGAATAATCCCAATAATTTCAATAGCTAAAATATCAACAATATCATCAACACTAAGCATATTTCCTTCTTTAACCATATTCATTCTTATTCTATTAATTATAAGTTTTGGATTTTTAATATCATTTGCTTCTAAAAGTCCAATTATTCTATCTGCATCTCTAACTGCTGAAACTTCAGGTGTAGTTACAACATAAGCTTCATCTGCTGCTATTATTGCATTTTTAAATCCTTGCTCTATTCCTGCAGGACAGTCTAAAATAATATAATCAAAATCATCTTTCAGAGAATCTACCAATTCTTTTACTTGTTGTGGTGTTACATCATTTTTATCCTTGGATTGAGCTGCTGGTAAAAGATACAGTGAAGGACATCTTTTATCTTTTATCATGGCAGATTTTGCCTTACAACGCCCTTCTATCACATCGACTAAGTCAAATACTATTCTATTTTCTAATCCTATTACTACATCTAAATTTCTAAGTCCTATATCCATATCTACCAGTAAAACTTTTTTTTGTAACATTGCAAGACCTGCACCTAGATTTGCTGTTGTTGTTGTTTTCCCAACCCCACCTTTTCCCGATGTTATCACTAGTATCTTTCCCATAAATCCCCCTAATAACTAAAGTTTTTATCTAAAAAATCTATTATTATTTGTTCATTTTTTATATATGCTACTTCAAAACCTATAGTTTTGTCAACTTTTTTATTTGCTACAATTCCTTGATTAGGATTTTTAGCAATATGACTTGCTATTCTAAGTTGAATTGGATTTAATGCTATTCCAGCTATAATAGCTTTTTCATCTCCATCTTTTCCTGCTTGAACAACTCCAGAAATTTTACCAATTACAATAACATTTCCTTTTGCCTCTACAACAGCACCAGGATTTATATCTCCAAAAATAACTACATGTCCTTGAAAAGATATAACTGCTCCTGATCTTAAAGTTCCCCTATGAAATTTTGTTAATCCTTCTTTAATAGAAAAACTTTCAATTTTTTCTTCAATTTTTATTTCTTCTATTATATTAATTTTTTCTTTTACTTCATTTTCTTGATTGTAATAGAGATAAGTTATTTCAATTGAAGTAGCTCTCTTTAAAGCACCTACTAATTTACTCTTCTCTCTTTCTAAAAGCTTTCTTCCTTTAAATTCAACTTCTATTTTTGAATTTTTTACCATATTTTCAAGTTCTAATATTTTTTTTACAAATTCTTTTTGTAAAAGTTTAAATTCTATCTCATTATCTAGTATAAATATAAGTCTTTGATTTTTAAACTTTAGAATTATTGGACTATCCATAACAGACTCCTTTAGTTACAATTATATTGTGAAACTATAAATCATTTTTGTCATATGGTTTTCCTGCTGAACTAGGTGCTACAGCTTTTCCTACTACTCCAGCTAAGGCAAGTAAAGTAAGGACATATGGTGTCATTTGAATAAATTGTGGTGGTATAAAAGTGAAATATTGTTGTATTAAAACTTGGACTGCATCTGCAAAACCGAATAATAAACTAGCAAAAATTACTCCCTTAGGTTTCCACTTTCCAAAAACAAGAGCTGCTAATGCAATAAAACCTCTTCCTGCTGACATTTCTTTAGTAAATTGACTTAAAGCACCTATTGAAAGATATGCTCCTCCTAATCCTGCTAACATTCCTGATAAAATAACTCCAATATATCTTATTTTATAAACATCTATTCCAACTGTATCTGCTGCTAATGGATACTCTCCCACAGCTCTCATTCTAAGACCAGTAACAGTTTTATACATAAATAAACCAGCAAGTATAACAATTATATAAATTATATAAACTACAATTGAAACTCCTAAAATTCTCGGTGCTCCTGGAACTATAGGTGTATTACTAGACTGTTGAAATAAAACCCTTAGCATGAACACTGTAAAACCAGATGCAAAAAGATTAATTGCTACTCCTGATACTACCTGATTTCCTTTATATCTTATACTTATTAAGGCATGAATAAAAGCTATAAATCCTCCACCTATTATTCCACCTAGAAGTCCTAAAATCCAACTTCCAGTATAGTAAGATGTTATAGCTGTAAAAAATGCTCCCATTAACATCATACCTTCTAAACCAATATTTACAACTCCTGAAACTTCAGAAAACATACCACCTATTGCTGTTATCATAATAGGTGCTGCTTGTCTTAATGTTGCCATTAATAAACTTATTATAATAGATATCATGGACTACACCACCTTTTTTCTTTTTATTGCAAATCTAAACATATTTTCTGCTGCTATAAGTAGAATTATAATAGCTTGAATCATTATGATTATTTGACTAGGAATGGAAGTATTAAATTGCATAGCTCTTCCTCCAACCCGTAGACCTGCAAATAAAATTGCCGCTGCTAAAGCACCAAAAGGATTGTTTTTCCCTAAAAGTGCAACTGAAATACCATCAAAACCAAAGGTGGCCATAAGACCTTGTTTATATGTATATTGTCCTACTCCTCCTAAAACTCTTTCTGCTCCTGCAAATGCTGCTAAAGCTCCTGAAATACCTAAAGAAAGAGCCATTATTAATTTAACATTTATTCCTGCATTTTCTGATGCCGTTGGGTTATAACCTACAGCTTTTATCTCATAACCTAAAACAGTTTTTTCAAAAATAAACCAGACAATCACAACCATTACAAGAGCTATGATAAAACCGTAATTAAGAGCTTCATTAGTCCATGGCATAAGCTGTTGTAACTTCGCTGAATCAAAAACTGGTGGTGTTTGAGGATTAGGACCATTTGGTCCTCCTTGCTTAAGAGGATAATTTATCATATATTGTTCCACATTCATAGCTATATAATTTAACATTATCGTTGATATAACCTCATGAATTCCTAACTTGGCTTTTAATATTCCCGCTATAAGTGCCCATAAAAAACCACCTAAAACTGCTAATAGTATAACTACAAAAACATTATTTATAAAAGTATTTGCTACAAAAGCTCCAACGCCAGCAGCCACAAGACCAGCTATTGTTATTTGTCCTTGTGCCCCTATATTAAACATACCACCTTTAAAAGCAAATAATACAGCAAGTCCTGTGAAAATCATAGGAGTTGCTTCTAACAATGTTCTCGCTATTGCTTTTTGTGTAGAAAAAGCTCCTGTAAACAAATAGTAATAAGCAGTTACTGGATTTTCTCCCAAATATGCTATAATCACTCCACCTATTAAAAGAGCTATTAATACAGCTGTTATAGGTATTAATATATTTTCTAATTTTTTATTCATTTATCTTTCCACCTGCCATTAATATTCCTATTTTTTCTTCTGTTGCTTCTGCTCTATCTAAAATTCCAGATATTCGTCCTGCACACATAACAGCTATTCTATCTGATAAATTCATTATTTCTGAAAGTTCAGAGGATACAACCAATAATGCCTTTCCTTTTTCTTTTTCTAAAAGTAACATCTTATGTATCGATTCAATAGCTCCAATATCTACTCCTCTAGTTGGTTGAGCAGCTATTATAAATACATTTTTTTTCTCTAATTCTCTTGCAACTATTACTTTTTGCTGATTTCCACCTGAAAACTTACCAAACTTAAGTTCTGGTTCAATAGGTCTTACATCATATTTCAGTATATATTTCATTGTTGCATTTTTTATTTTTTCAAAATTTATTAAAAATTTATTTTTAGAATATATGGTAGCATGTTGACCTAGTGCAAAATTTTCCATAAGATTATACTGAGATATAGCTGCTCTTTTATGTCTATCTTCCGGAATATGTGCTATACCAGCATCATTTAGTTTTCTTCTACTTACATTGGAAATTATATTTCCGTTTAATTTTATTTCTCCACCTTTTTCTGACTTCATAAGCCCAGTTAAAGCTTCTATAAGTTCTGTCTGCCCACTTCCTTCTACTCCTGCTAATCCCAATACCTCTCCTTCTCTAATTGAAAAAGAAACATTTTCTACTTTCATAACTCCAAAATTATTTTTAACTGATATATTTTTAACTGTTAAAATCTCTTTTCCAATTTTTACTATTGGTCTTTTTGTAGTAAAAAGTACTGCCCTTCCAACCATGGCATTAGCAATCATTTCTTTTGTCGCTTTAGATGTTTTAAAATTATCTACATCCTTACCCCTTCTAATAACCGTTATATTATCAGAAATAGCTAAAACTTCTTCTAATTTATGAGAAATAAATATAATAGTTTTTCCTTCTGATATTAAATTATCTATAATTTTATATAATTCCTTAGTCTCTTGTGGAGTTAAAACTGCAGTTGGCTCATCAAATACTAAAAGATTCGCACCTTTAAATAAAATTTTTAAAATTTCTATTCTTTGTTGCATTCCAACTGATAAATCCTTTACAAGAGCATTGGGATCTATATCAAGTCCATATTTATGAGAAACATTAATTACATCTTGTCGAGCTTTATTTAGATCTAAAAGCAACCCTTTTTTAGGTTCAACTCCTAATATCATATTCTCGGCCACTGTTAATGTAGGAACTAACATAAAATGTTGGTAAACCATTCCTATTCCTAATTCTGCTGCAATACTTGGTCCATCTATTATTATTTCTTTTCCATTAAAAATTATTTTGCCTGATGTGGGTTGATATAATCCATTTAATATCTTCATTAAAGTAGATTTCCCTGCTCCATTCTCTCCAACTATTGCATGTTTTTCACCTTTAAGGATATTAAGATTTATGCAATCATTAGCAACAACTTTTCCTCCTGCAAAAGTTTTCCTAATATTTTCCATTCTTAATATATATTGGTCCACTTTTTCCTCCTATTAACACTTTTTTTATTTTAACCTTCTATATTTTTCATTATTACAAATGTCAAGTCATCTACTTGTTCATGTTCTTTTTCAAATTCTATCAATCTTTCTAATAAACTTATTCTTATATTCTCAGAAGTCTCATATCTATTTTCATAAATAATATCCTTTAGTCTATCTATACCAAAAAGTTCTTTTTCCTTATTTTCTGCCTCTGTTATTCCATCTGTATAAAGTATAACAATATCACCTTGATCAAGTTTTATTTCTGATTGATTATATCTATAATCTTTTATAAATCCAATAGCTACTCCTTTTACTGTATGAAGTTCTATCTTATCTGTTTTTGCCCTATAAACTATAATTGGATTATGACCAGCATTGGAATATGATAAAATTTTTGTCTTATAATCAAATTTACAGTGCATAATAGTAATAAACATATCTTCTGCTATATCTGGATAAATAATTTTATTTAAAGCGTTTAAATCTTGTCTTGGTGCAATTCCTCTTGTACTTAATGTCTTTAATATGGACCTAGCTATAGCCATTAAAAATGCTGCTGGCATGCCTTTTCCACTTACATCTGCCATTGTCACATAAAGATTTTCTGCCTCATGAATATAATAATCATAATAATCTCCACCTATTTCTTTAGCTGGTTCAAAATAATTGGCAATATCTAAGCCAAAAACTGATTTAACATCTTGAGGAATTATTTGCTTTTGCATTTTAGAAGCTAACTCTAATTCACTTGAAATTCTTTCCTTTATCAATAAATCTGCATAAATCTGAGCATTATTTATTGCAATGGATATCTGAATCACTAAAGCTGATATTGTTTCTTCATCTAAATCAATTAACTTATCTTTATCTTCAATAACAAAAATAACTCCTAATTCTTTTCCTTTTACAACAAGAGGTGAAATTATAACAGTTTCCTCTTCTTCTAATAAAAAATTTTCAGATAAACTTTTGTATATTTTCGAAAATTTTTCTCTTTTAAATTTTTTCCAATCATCTATATCATAAAATACTTCACCTGTATAACTGATATTCCCCTTTATTCTTTTTCTTTTTAACTCTCCATTTTCCCAGAGATATAATGAAATTCTTTTAGCTCCAGTTAAAACAAAATAAGCATCTAAAATAATATCAACAGTTTTCTCCAGCTCTATTACAGATAGAACCGTTCTAGCAAGTGCATTTAAATTAGATAGATTCGCCACTCTTTTTTCCAATGCTTGATTACTATATTTAAGTTGATTTGATTTAGTCACAAGTGCATTATAAGTTATTTCCAGCTCTGATCGATATTCCCGCAACTCTCCAATAGAACTATCTAATTCATTTTTTTGTTTTCTTAAATCTTTAAATAAGTCACGATATTTTTCTTTAATATTTTCTGGAATATTTTTATATTCTCTATTAGTTCTAAAACTTTCCATTATCTTTTCTATCATAACTCTTTGCTCTTTTTCATGTCTTTTTAATAAATAAACAAAACCAATAAAAAGAAAAAATATTATACTTAAACTCATAATGTCTCCTATCAGTTATTTTTTTGATATTAACCATATATAGTATACTCTATTTTTCAATGTTTTTAAACCTTTTTTTCATGCTTTTTTATTGCTAATGCTACCTTTAAGGGAACTATTTTTTTTAGCTGTTCTAAATCAGCTTGAAATATATTTTTTATACTATCAAACTTACTGATTAAAAGCAGTTTTCTCTTTTCTCCAATACCTTTTATTACATCTAATTCGGAACTTAATACCCTTTTATTTCTCAATTTTCTATGATAAGTTACACCAAATCTATGTGCTTCATCTCTTACTCTTTGGAATATTTTTAAAGCTTCTTTGGAAAAATCAAAAATATAAGGTGTAGGTTCTCCGTACTTAAATATTAATTCTTCTTTTTTAGCCAAACTTAATAAATCTATTAAATGTAATTTACCTAATTTTTCTAAAATTTTTCCAACTATATTTATTTGCCCCATTCCTCCATCTATTAATATCATATCAGGAAATTCACTTTCTTCTAATTTTGAATATCTTCTTATAATTACTTCTTCCATCATTGCAAAATCATCTGGTGTATCCTTACAAGTTATTTTATATTTTCTGTATTCACTTTTTTTTGCTACTCCTTCAATAGCAACACTCATAGAAGCAACTGCATCTTTTCCTGAGATATTAGAAATGTCAAAGCACTCTATCCTTCTAGGGTACTTTTTAAGAGTTAATTCTTTATATAGTTGTAAAAGACCCTCTTCTACAACTGATTTTTTCTTATAGTAAGATTCTATATCTTTTTCTAAATTTAAATTTGCCATATGTAAACTCTCTTGTTTTCTACTCTTTATTTTTGGGAAAAATAGTTCTATATTTTTCTCTGAATATCTATTTAAATACCCTTCTATCAGCTCTTTATATTTTTCCAGTGAGCTATCTAACACTATATTTTTAGGTATAAAATTTTTAGAGTAATACGTTGTAATTATCATTTCATTTAAATCCTCATAAATTTTTCCCTTCAAGGATATTGTCACACTATTTTTCCCAATAATTTTACCCTCTCTATAACTTAGGACTAATATAAAAATATTTTCATCAATTTTTTTATACACAAAAGAATCTTCGTCAATATAATTCTTTAATTCTGTTATTTGAGAAATAGTGCTATTTTTAAGTTCTTCTATTTGATTTCTTAAAATAAGTGCTTCTTCAAACTTCATTTTCTCGGAATAACTTAACATTTTATATTGAAGTTCTGTAATATACTCTTTTCCATTCCCTTTTAAAATTTTTTTTATTCCTTCTATCTTAAAACTATACTCATCTTCTATATCTTTATAAACGCAGGGTCCTATACAAAAATGCATATAGTATTTTAAACAAGGTTTTAAATATTTCTTATTCATGTCTCTATTGCAATCTCTAATATTAAATATTCTTAATAATGTTTTTTTTAAGTTCCAAGCTCCATGAGGATAAGGACCATAATAAGTTCCTTTTTTATCATCTAAATATCTTGTGCTTCTTACAATTGTCAAAGATGGAAATTTTTCATTTCCAATTTTTATATATGGATATGTTTTTTGGTCTTTTAAAGCAATATTATATTTAGGAGAATATTGCTTTATTAAATTATTTTCCAGGACAAGTGCATCTAATTCACTGTTACAAAGTATATATTCAATATCATCAATATTTTTAACTAACTCTTTTGTTTTTGCATTTTCGTGCTCTCTATTAAAATATGACAAAACTCTATTTCTAAGATTTTTAGCTTTTCCTACATAAATTACGATTGATTTTTTTTTCATGATATAAACACCTGGATTTTCAGGGATATCTATAATATTTATACTCATAATTTTTACCAGTGTCCTTTTTCTTGTTCTCTATTTGATGTATATACCCTTATATTTTTTATTTTTGAAAGTTCTTCACTAAATAGCTCTACAAAAGTTACTGATCTATGCTTTCCACCACTACATCCAAAACCAACAGAAAGATGTTTTTTTCCTTCTTTAATGTAATTAGGTATTAAAAACTTTAACATATCTAATAATTTATTATAAAATTCTTGTGATATTTCACTGTCCATAACATAGTCTCTAACCTCTTTAAATTTTCCAGTTTTATCTTTTAATTCTTTTATATAATATGGATTAGGTAAAAATCTCACATCAAAAACTAAATCTAAATCTATAGGCATTCCATATTTAAAACCAAAAGATTGAAGATGAATATTTAACTCTTTTAATTCCTTGTTTTTTAAATAGTAGTTTTCCTTGATTTTTTCACCTAATTGTTTTGTAGAAAGATAGGATGTATCGATTATTTTTGTAGCTCTTATTCTTATTTTATACATAATATCTCTTTCTTTTTTTATACTCTCTAAAAGTGTAGAAAATTCAAGTGGATGTTTTCTTCTTGTTAAATTATATCTATTTAAAATTGCTTCATCTGAAGCTTCTAAAAATATTATTTCATTATTAGGAATTACTTTTTTTACAAAATCTAAAAAATCTAGATACTCTGTTATTTTTTCAAATGACCTTATATCTAACCCTATAGCTATTTTATTTATTTTTTCTTTTTTTCTTTTTATATCTTTATGGTTGACACTATATTTTTCAATTATAAATTTTCCTAAAATACAGGGAAGATTATCCATAGTTAAATAGTCCATATCTTCTAAAAAATTTAAAACTGATGTTTTTCCAGCTCCACTTAATCCTGTAACAATAACTAAACTTTCTATGGCTATCATAAGCTTCCTCCAAATTTCAAAAAATAAAAAGCTGCTTAATAGCAGCCTTTTTTTACATTCTTTCTAAAGTTTTTATTCCTAAAAGTGATAACCCTATTTTTATTGTTTCTGAAGTTAAGCTTGCTAGTAAAAGTCTTGAATGTAGAATATTATCTTCTTGATTTAAAATAGGACAACTATTATAAAAACTATTGAATTTTTTCGAAAGTTCAAAAAGATAGTCTGCTATTAAATTTGGCTTGCATGTTTCAGCAGCTTTTAATACTAAGTTATTAAATAGTAGTAACTGATGAGCAAGAGTTCTTTCTTCTGAATTTCTAAAAATAATAGGGTGGTTCAAATCTATTTCCTTCCCTTTTTCTTCTGCTTTTCTTATAATTGATTTTATTCTAGCATAAGCATATTGTAGATATGGAGCTGTATTTCCTTCAAAACTTAATACTTTATCCCATTCAAAAACAATTGCACTCTGTCTATTTTGTGAAAGATCAGCATATTTAATTGAACCTATTCCTACTATTTCTGCTATCATATTTTTTTCTTCTTCAGATAAAGTGGGATTTTTTTCATTTACAACTGCATAAGCTCTAGTCTTTCCTTCATCTAAAAGTTGTTCTAATCTTATTACATTTCCTTTTCTAGTTGAGAATACTCCATCAGCAAACCTCATGATTCCAAACCAAATATGTTGTTTTTCCACTTCCCAACCTAGTTTTTCTGTTATTTTAAAAAACTGTTTAAAGTGATCTTGTTGTCTCTCATCTGTTAAATATATTAATTTATTTACATCATAAGTCCCAAGTCTATATTTTATTGTAGCTATGTCTGAAGTTGCATATAAAAATGCTCCATCACTTTTTTGTACCAAACATGGATTAAGTTTTTTCTCTTCTGAAAACATTACTACTTTTGCTCCATCACTTTCAACAGCTATTTTTCTTTCCAATAATTCAGTTATAACCCCTGGCATTATATCATTATAGAAAGATTCTCCATTATAAGTATCAAACTTTATATCCATTCTATCGTACATTTTATTATATTCATTTAATGAAACATCAATAAACTCTTTCCATAATCTATTATTTTCAATATCACCATCTTGAAGCTTCTTTAATTCTATTCTAGCTTGTTCTTCTAGCTCAGGTTCTTGTTCTGTTCTGTTAGAAAACTCCACATAAACTCTTTCTAATTCTTCTATTGGATTTAATTTATAAGCATCTTTATTCAACCAATTTCTATACCCTATTATAAGTTTTCCAAACTGTGTTCCCCAATCTCCAATATGATTATCTGCCACTGTTTTATAACCTAAATAGTTATAAATTCTTTTTACTGAATCTCCTATAATTGTTGATCTCAAATGTCCTATATGCATTCTTTTAGCTATATTTGGTGAAGAATAGTCTATTATCACTTCTCCTTTTCTATTAAGAAATGAAAAATCTGCTCCTTCTATTATAATTTTTTTTACATATTCACCTAAAAATTTATCTTTTAAAAATATATTAATAAAACCAGGTCCAGCTATTTCTAACTTTTCTATAATATCATTTTCCACTAAATTCTTAACTACTTCTTCAGCTATAGCTCTTGGTGATTTTCCTAATATTTTAGTATTCATCATGGCAAAATTTGTTTGAAAATCTCCAAATTTTTCATTTGTTGCAACTGTTATTTCCACTGGTTTTAACACCGATTCTGGATAGGTATTTCTCATTGTTATTTCAAATATCTCAGCAATTTTTTTATCTATTAATTTAACCAAATCATTCACCTCTTATATAAATTTAGAATATATTCCATAAGTCAAAATCTTAAAATAAAAAAAAATGGGCATAGAGCCCAATAAAGAATAAATCCAACTTACCGCCTTCAGTATAGTTTTAGTCGCCAGTACTATACGGTGGTAACCAGTTACTATCTATATACAGGGTCCGTAAACCAAAGGGGTTTCGTGACAGAACTGGGATATAAATAACAGCGCCAGTTCCAGTGACGACATTAGGCCCAAAACCTCGTGAAAATAGCGTATAAGCCAGATTTTTCTTATTCTTTAATGGATTATAGCATTAAAAAAAAATTTTTTCAACCCTATTTTTATTTTTTTTATTTTTTTGTTTTTTATATTTTATTTTTATCTTCATCTAATGTAACTTTTAGAGAAAGTTCCATCAATTGTTTTGTATCTACTTTTCCAGGTGCTTCTGTCATTAAACATTGACCTTTATTTGTTTTTGGGAATGGGATTACATCTCTTATAGAAGTTTCTTTTAGCATTACCATAAGCCATCTATCAATTCCAAATGCTAGTCCTCCATGTGGTGGAGCACCGTATTTAAATGCATCTATAAAGAATCCAAATTTTTCCCTAGCTTCCTCTTCTGAAAGTCCTAATTTTTCAAAAACTCTAGCTTGAACTTCAGGATTGAATATTCTAATAGAACCTCCTCCTATTTCAGAACCATTTAAAACCATATCATAAGAATTAGTTCTAATATCTTCCATTTCTCCAGACATAAACATATCCATGTCCTCTGTTTTTATAGATGTGAAAGGGTGGTGTTGTGCTTGATATCTTCCTTCTTCTTCAGAATATTCAAACATTGGAAAATCTACTATCCATAAGAATTTAAATTCATCATTATTTATAAGATTTAATTCTTTTCCTATTCTTAATCTCAAAGCTCCTAAAGCTCCAAATACAACTTTTTTTACATCTGCTATAATAAGTATTATATCTCCTACTACTGCACCACTTCTTTTAATAATAGCATTCATCTCTTCTTCTGTAAAAAACTTTGCCAAAGGAGAATTTACTCCCTCTTCAGTTATTTTTATATAAGCCATTCCTTTTGCATTAAAATAAGTTTTAGCGTAATCTTCATATTCTCCAATTATTTTTCTACTAAATTTTTCTGCTGCACCTGGTGCAACAATACATTTAACTACCCCACCATTTGCTACACAATTTTTAAATGCTGTAAAACCTGCATCTTTAACTATATCTGTTAAATCTTTTAACTCAACATTAAATCTTACATCTGGTTTGTCCGAACCATATCTTTCCATTGCTTCAAAATATGGCATTCTTTCAAAAGAATAATTAACTTCTTCACCTGTTACATTTTTAAATACTCTTTTAGCTAATCCTTCTATTGTATCCATTATATCCTCTTGAGTTACAAAAGACATCTCTATATCCAATTGAGTGAACTCTGGTTGTCTATCTGCTCTTAAATCCTCATCTCTAAAACACTTAGCTATTTGAAAATATTTCTCTATTCCTCCTATCATAAGTAGTTGCTTAAATAGTTGTGGTGACTGAGGTAGTGCATAAAATTCACCCTGTGAAATTCTACTTGGAACTAAAAAATCTCTTGCTCCTTCTGGTGTAGATTTTGTTAGAATCGGAGTATCTATATCTAAAAATCCTTGTTCGTCCATATAGTTTCTTATTGCCATAATCATTTTATGTCTCATTTTAAGATTATTTAACATCTGAGGTCTTCTCATATCTAAATATCTGTATTTTAATCTCATAGCTTCACTTACATTCTCAGTTCCCGAAACTTGAAAAGGTAAAACATCACATGTATTTAAAACTTCTAACTCTGTTGCAAATATTTCTATTTCACCTGTTGGAATATTCATATTTTTACTATATCTCTCTTTTACAATTCCTGAAATTTTAATAACAGATTCATTTTTTAACTTTTGTGCTAATTCTACAATCTCTTTATCTGCTACATCTATATCAAAAATTATTTGAGTTCGTCCTTCTCTATCCCTTAAATCTATAAAAGTTAATCCACCTAAATCTCTTTTTGTATCTATCCAACCTGATAAAGTAACTTTTTCTCCTATGTTACTAATCCTTAATTCTCCTAAATTATGTGTCTTATAAATCATACCAATCTCTCCTTTATCTCTTCTAATGTAAGTTCAAACTGCTCCCTATTTCTAAAATCCTTTAAAATATATTTATTATTAGCTATCTCATTTTCTCCTATTAAGATAGTATAATCAACACCTAATTTATCAGCTTTTTTCATATGTGCTTTCATACTTTTCTCTGAGTATTCCACTGCTGTTTTTACTCCAGCAACTCTCAAATCATTAGCTACTTTCATACCAACTTCCATGGCTTCTTTTCCTATCCAAGCTACATATACCTTGGGTAAATTTAATGGGAAATCATCTAACAACATCATAATTCTCTCAACTCCTGCAGCATAACCAAAAGCTGGAATATCTTTATCTCCTAATTGTTTTAACAAATTATCATATCTTCCCCCACCTAAAACAGTTCCTTGGGCTCCTAATTTATTAGTTATAATTTCGTAAACAGTACCTGAGTAGTAGTCTAATCCCCTTACAAGTCTGGAATCTTCTCTATAATTCACACCAAATATTTTTAAATATTTTTTTAACTCTTCATAATGTCTTCTTTCTTCTACATTTAAAGAATCAATTATACTAGGAGCTTCTTTTGTAAGAGATTTACATTTTTCAACTTTACAATCTAATACTCTTAGCGGATTATTTTCTTTTCTATTTTTACAATCTTCACATAATTCTTCTTCCAAGGGTTGTAAAAACTTTAAAAGTTCATCTCTATATCTAGAACGAGATTCATTTCCTCCAACAGAGTTAATTACAAGTTCTAAATCTGTTATTTTTATTTTTTCTAGGAACTTATAACTCATGGCTATAACTTCAGCATCTAGTATAGGAGAGCTCTCTCCCAATACTTCTACACCTATTTGATTAAACTCTCTCTGTCTTCCAGCTTGAGGTCTCTCATATCTAAACATAGAACCAATATAATAAAATCTACTGACATCTTCTTGACCATAAATTTTATTTTCTAAATATGCTCTTACTACAGCTGCAGTTCCTTCTGGTCTCAATGTTATACTTCTATTTCCTTTATCCATAAAAGTATACATTTCTTTATCTACAACATCTGTTCCTTCCCCAATACCTCTTTTGAATAATGCTGTTTCTTCAAATATTGGAGTTTTTATCATTCCATAACCATAATTATCAAAAAATTTAGCTGCATTTTCTGTAATATAATTATATTTTATACTTGTCATTCCATAAATATCTTTAGTTCCTCTAACTCCTTTTATAAGTTCCATCTCTCTTACCTCTCTTTATTTATTTTCCAAAGCTTTTCTTGTTTTTCTTTTATTAATTTTTCATTTCTATTATCTCCAGGTATATAATAATAACCAAATTTTTCAGAATATTTTTGTATAACAAAATTATTTGAATAATCATGAGGATATTTATATCCATATGCAGTTGAATCTATATGTTTTGGTACTTTTTCAATCACACCATTTTTCAAATCTTCCAATACTTTATTGATAGCATTATAACATGAAGCACTTTTAGTAGATATAGCTAAATATATTACCACCTGTGATAAAATTATCCTAATTTCAGGCATTCCTATTTTTTCACTGGCTGTAAGAGCTGAAGTAGCTATTAGTAAAGCTTCTGGATTTGCCATTCCAATATCTTCACTGGCTAAAATGGTCAATCTTCTAGCTATGTATCTAGGGTCTTCTCCACCATTTAAAAGTTGTCCCATCCAGTAAACCGAACTATCAGGATCACTTCCTCTTATACTTTTTATCATGGCTGAAATTATATTATACTTATCTTCTTCTTTATGAAAATTATTTTTCCTTTCAGAAAAAATTTCTAAAAGCTCTTCTTTATCCAATTCTTTTCCTATATTTCCATATAACTCTAAATAGTTTATGGCTATTCTACTATCACCTTTAGATATTGAAACTATTATTTCTATTAAATCCTCTGGTATATTATCTAATTTTAAATATATTATACCTCTTTTTAATATTTCTTCTATATTTTTATTGGTTAAGGGTTTAAATTCAAAAACTAAGACCCTTGAAAGGAGAGCATTATTCAAATTATAATACGGATTTTCTGTAGTAGCCCCAATTAATATTATAGTTCCAGATTCTGTACTAGAAAGGAGTGAGTCTTGTTGTAATTTATTAAATCTATGAATTTCATCTAAAAATAATATTGTTTTCTTTCCATAATATTCTAAATTTTTTTTAGCCTTCTCTATTACTAACTTTAAATCACTAACTCCTGCTGTTGTTGCATTTAAAGTTTCAAAATTATATGATAATTCTTTAGATATAATCTCTCCTAAAGAAGTTTTTCCAACTCCAGGCGGTCCGTAAAATATGGTGTTAGTTAATTTTTTATTTTCTATAAGTTTTCTCAATATTTTTCCAGCACCTAAAATTTTCTCTTGTCCTACAAATTCATCTAGAGAGGTAGGTCTCAATTTCAAAGCTAGTGGCTGAGAATTTTCATAATTATCACTAAATATACTTTTCATTTCTCCCCTCTCTAAAAAACAAAAAAGCGCATTGACTCGCAATACGCCTTCTACATTATTTTATAATATATAGAACAAGTGCAGAAACTATAAATATTATTGCGGTTACTGTTGTTGCTTTAGCCAGAGGTCCGCCATCTTTTGATATTCCAAAAATTGTTGTAGAAGCTCCTGTTCCCATACTAGATGTCATTCCATTTGTTCTATCTGGTTGGACTAGAACTAATCCAATTAAAACTATAGCTGATATAAAAAGTAATCCTGTTACTAAACTTTCCATAATTTCCTCCATATTTTATATTATGATACATTATATAATAAAACCGTAAAAATTAAAAGAAAAATTTACTTTAACAAGACTTTTTAATTTTTAAATTTAAACTTCTATAATAATTTAGACCCTATTTCTGCAAGAGCTGATCTTTCTCCTTTTTTTAATGTTATATGACCAGATATTGCTTCTGTTTTTAATTTTTCTGCCATATAGGTTAAACCATTGGTATTAGCATCTAAATATGGACTATCAATTTGATAGGGATCTCCTGTAAAAACTATCTTAGTATTTTCTCCAGCTCTAGTTACTATTGTTTTTACTTCTAAAGGAGTCAAATTTTGAGCCTCGTCAATTATTATAAATCCACTGGGAATACTTCTTCCTCTTATATAAGTTAATGCTTCTATTTTTAAAAGACCCATGGCCTCCAAGCCTTCTACAACTTTTTCACCAGCTTTATCACCTTTTGACTCACTTAAAAAATCTATATTATCATATATAGGTTGCATCCATGGTCTTAACTTTTCCTTTTCACTACCAGGAAGAAAACCTATATCATTCCCCATGGGAATAACTGGTCTAGCTATTAAAAGTTTTTTATATAATTTTCTTTCTACAACTTGTTCTAATCCTGCTGCAACTGCTAGTAAAGTTTTTCCTGTTCCAGCTCTTCCAACTAAACTTACAACTTTTATTTTTTCGTCCATTAAAAGCTCCATGGCATATCTTTGTTCATCATTTCTTGAACGAATTCCCCATGCACTTATATCTCCAAATGAAAGTTTTCTAATTTTTCCCTCTGAGTGTTTTCCCATTGAAGTATTTGTATTATATTTTAATTTAATAAACGTGTTAGGAAATATTTCTTGATTTACTTCTATCTCAGAAATAGAAATTTTCCCACTCTTTTCATATTTATCAAAAAGTTCTTTAGTCACTTCAATTTCTAAACTTCCTTCATATAGCTCTGAATATTCAACCATATCTGACTCATAATCTTGAACCTCTATATCCAAAGAATCGGCTTTTATTCTCATATTTATATCTTTTGTTATCATTATTACTTTTTTATCAGGATTATCTTTCTTTATTCCTAAAGTTGTAGATATTATGTTATTATCCATAAGGTCTTTTCTCAAAGAAGTTGGTAATAATGATAGGTCATTTTTTATTTCAACTCTGAATAATATATCTCCATCTAACTGCACTCCTCTTACTAAACTACCTTTTTTTCTAATATCATCTAAAACTCTAGATACTATTCTAGCTTGAATAGCTGTTGTGGTGTTTTTTTTTAATTTGTCTATTTCTTCTATCACATAGATAGGAAGAACTACATCATTATCAATAAAATTATAAATACAATGTGGATCATGAATTAAAATATTAGTATCCAAGACATATATTTTCCTCATAATTATCATCTCCTATTTTTTATCTCTAATTTTCTTTAAAACAAATTTTATAGCACTTTCTATATCTTTTAATTCTCTTATCTCTTTTTTACTAATTAGTTTATCAATTTCTTTTTTATTATATCCTAAACTTTCCAATGCTAAATATAATTCCTCTTCTAAAATAACATTTTCATCTATTTCTTCATATGATTCTAAAGATATTATATTAAGTGCCGTCATTTTATTTTTTAAATCTAATATAATTTGTTTAGATTTCTTTTCACCTAATTTAGGAACACTTTTTAATGTTTTAAAATCCTCTTCTATAACAATCCTCTTTATCTCTCTAATTTCAAATGATGATAATATAGAAAGTGCCAATGAAACACCAATTCCAGATACACTTAACAACATTTCAAAAATAGTTCTATCTTTCTCTTCAATAAATCCAATAAGTTTAAAAGCATCTTCTTTTATATAATTATATATGTATAATTTTTCTTCTTTTTCCAGTTGTATTTTTTCATAAGTTTTAAAAGATATAAAAATTTTATATCCTACTCCATTTACATCCAATGCTAGATATTCTGGTTTCTTACACTGCACCATTCCTCTTAAATATTCGAACATATTTCCCTCTTTTTAATATTTTTTTTGCTACTTAAAACTTTTTTTAAATATTTACCTGTATAGCTTTTTTTGTTTTTTGATATTTCCTCAGGAGTTCCTATGGCAACTACTTTTCCACCCATATCTCCACCTTCAGGACCTATATCAATTATATAGTCTGCTGATTTTATTACATCTAAATTATGTTCAATAATTATAACTGTATTCCCTTTTTCTACTAATCTATTGAGAACACCTAATAATTTATTAATATCTTCAAAGTGTAAACCAGTAGTAGGTTCATCTAATATATATACAGTTTTCCCTCTGGATGTTTTAGAAAGTTCACTTGCAAGTTTTATTCTTTGTGCCTCTCCACCAGAAAGAGTTGTAGCTGGTTGTCCTAATTTTATATAATCTAATCCCACGTCTATTAATACCTTTAATTTTTTTTCTAAACTTGGTATAGCTTGAAAAAAATTATAGGCTTCTAAAACTGTCATTTCTAAAACTTCAGCTATATTTTTATTTTTATACTGAGCTTCCAAAGTATCTCTATTATATCGTTTTCCTTTACAAACCTCACATTCTACATATACGTCTGGAAGGAAATTCATCTCTATTTTGATTATTCCAGCACCTTGACAAGCCTCGCATCTTCCCCCTTTTACATTGAAAGAAAATCTACCTTTATTCCAGCCCTTAATTTTTGAATCTCTAGTTTCAGCAAAAATATTTCTAATTTCATCAAAAATTTTAGTATAGGTTGCTGGATTTGACCTCGGAGTTCTTCCTATTGGATTTTGGTCTATATCTACAACTTTTTCTAAACCATCTAATCCTTCTAATGATTTATATTCCAAGGGATAAACTTTACCACCATTTAACTTATTAAAAAGTGCTGGAAATAAAGTTTGATTTATAAGTGTTGATTTCCCACTTCCACTTACACCTGTTACAACAGTCATAACACCTCTAGGTATTTTTACACTTATATTTTTCAAATTATTTCCAGATGCCCCTTGAATCTCTATATATTCTTTAGGTTCTCTTCTTTTTTTAGGGGTTTTTATCTCTAATATTTTATTTAAATATTGTCCTGTTACTGATGTTTTAGACTCTAACATCTCAGTAGGAGTGCCTTTAAAAACTACATATCCTCCATTTATTCCAGCACCAGGTCCTATATCTATTATGTAGTCTGCTTGCCTCATTGTATCTTCATCATGTTCTACTACTATCAATGTATTTCCTAAATTTTTTAATTTAGAAAGAGTAAGTAATAGTTTATCATTATCTCTTTGATGGAGTCCTATACTGGGCTCATCTAAAACATATAAAACTCCAGTTAATCCTGATCCAATTTGAGTTGCCAATCTTATTCTTTGAGATTCACCACCAGATAGAGTTTTTGTTCCTCTAGATAAACTAAGATAATCTAAGCCAACATTTAACATGAAATTTAATCTTTCTTTTATCTCTTTTAATATTTCCTTTGATATTTTTTCTTGTTTTGATGTTAAATTTAAACTCATAAAAAAATCTAAAGATTTCCTTATACTTAACTCGCAAATTTGCATTATATTTAATTCTCCAACAGTTATGGATAAAACTTCTGGTTTAAGTCTTTGCCCATGACAAACTTTACATATTTTCTCTATCATATATTTATTTTCAATTTCATCTTTCATAGCCTCAGAAAAACTTTCCATATAACGTCGCTCTAAATTTACTACTATACCTTCAAAATCTTTAAGCCCATGAAAACTATACTCACCATCATAATCTACACGGAATTTTTTTCCTGATGTACCTTTAAATATTATATTTTTTTCATTTTCTGATAATTTTTCAAAGGGTTTGTTCATATCAATTTTAAAATTTTCACACATGGATTTGAATATTTCCCAAGAATAACCTTTTCTAGCCGAAGCTCCTGGAACATAGAGTGCACCATCATTTAAACTAAGTTTTCTATCTAAAATTAATCTATTTTCATCTACTTCCATCTTTTTTCCAATCCCTTTACACTCAGGACAAGCTCCATAAGGAGCATTAAAAGAAAAAAGTCTAGAATTTAGCTCAGGTATACTCACACCTTCATGATAGGGACAACTTAAATTCTCGCTATATGGATAATCTATATCATCTACATTTAATATTATTTTCCCATTGGAAAGTTCTGAAGCATGTTCCAAACCTTCTGTTAATCTTCCTAAAAAATCTTCCTCTTCTTTTTTTATTACTAATCTATCAATTATAACCTCTATATTATGTTTTTTATTTTTATCTAATTCTATTTCATCTTCTAAATACAGAATTTGACCATTAACCCTAGCCCTTACAAAACCTTTCTGTAATAAGTTTATAAATAAATTTTTATGTGTTCCTTTTTTATCTTTTATCACAGGTGCTAAAATAACTAATTTCTGACCTGATTTAAATTTTTCTAAAACACCGTTATAAATTTCTTCAATTGTTTGTTTTTCTACTGGAGTATTACATATAGGACAATGAGGAACCCCAATATGTGCAAATAGAAGTCTCATATAATCATAAATTTCTGTTATTGTTCCCACTGTTGAACGAGGATTTTTATTTGTAGTTTTTTGCTCTATAGAGATAGCTGGAGACAATCCTTCTATACTATCCACATCTGGTTTATCCATCTGCCCTATAAACTGTCTTGCATATGCTGATAAACTCTCTACATATCTTCTTTGACCTTCTGAATATATTGTATCAAATGCCAATGACGATTTTCCACTTCCACTAACTCCCGTTATTACTACAAAACTATTTTTAGGTATTTCTATATTTATATTTTTTAAATTATGTTGTCTTGCACCTTTAATTATAATTTTATCTAACATAAAGTATCTCCTTGTATTATATGATTCTACCAAACCTCTCTTGGTGTAGCTGAGTGTCCTGAAGATGTAGAATAAAAATATGTTTCAATAGGCCGATTGTTATATAGTAATATTTTTCCCTTTGTTTCATTTACTGCTTTGTCTACAATAGATGCTCCATCTAAATTATTATATACCTGACTACTTACAGTATCATCCACATGAATTCCATATTTACTATATTTTTTACTTAAAAATCCACTTATAGCAAATGTTCTAGCTGCTATGGCCTGAGCTTTTAATGGTTCCAATCCAAAACTAATAGGCATTTCACTGGATACAACTTTTTTCAAATAATCTTCTATATTAACTATATTTATCAATAGTAAAGATGAACCATAAATTTTAACTTCAAATTTCCCTTTATACGTTGGATATTTTTCTGCTCTTATATTTCTTTTAATAGATAAAACTTGAATATCTTTATTAGAACTTATCTCAATCGGTGCTTTAGATGTCATAATAGTCTTTCCAAAAACCTTAGCAAGAGTATTATTTCCACTTTTCTCAAATTCAACTGTTCTTTTAGAACTTACTTTAGTTTTTCCACTACTTCCTTTTAATGTTATTGTTCCACTGGATAATAACTTTATATTTCTGTGTAAAAGAGATGAATTATTTGTTATTCCTACTCTTAATTCATTTTTAAAATTATTTATTGACGAGGTTTTTCCAATCTCAGCACCATTATAGTATCTCATTAAGATATCTTTATAATTATATCCTTTATTTTTTGCTAAATCGTAAGCTGTCCATTGTGGCATTCCTACCCCGTGACCAAAACCACCACCATAAAAATTATAATTTTTCCCTTTTTTTTCTATGGCAAAAAATCCAGAGGGAAACATCCTCATATTATTTCCCAAAATTTTTCCATTTCTATTTTTTAAAGAAATTGTTTTTTTCTTTCCTAAACTTCCAGTGGAAAAATTTAAAACTCTCCTTATATTCCCTTCTTTTACAACAACAAAACTTCCTTTAGTTCCTACGATTAATAGGTCCATTACTATCCCAGAATTTCCTCTTCTCATAATAACTATATCTTTTAATGTACCTATCGGATTAGTTTGTAAATTTTCTAAAACCCATCTTCTATTTTTCAAAGTATATACAGATGTCCTTACATTTTTTTTCAGATTATATAAATTTTTATTTAACATTCTATTTATATCTTCATCTGAAAAACTAACAGACCATCTCCAATACCCTGAATTAGAACCATTTCCCTCAATTTTAGTATTCTTATAAAAATCTACATATTTTTCTTCTTTACAGCCGTCTATTTTCTTCCCATTTTCAGTATCATTAACTAAATTAAAATAAGGAACAATATTTCCAGAAGAGATCTCTCTAACTGGAAGTTTTCTCTCTATATAACAATTATTATCCAACTTTGAATCTTTTTCTATTTTTTTTTCAATACTACTACAACCCACAAGAAGAAGTAATATTATCCCTATTATCCCTTTCAATTGTATATTTCCCCCTGTTTAGAATTAGATTTTAATATTATTATTTTTTATATATTCTCTAACTTTAAACAAATCTTGCTCAGTATCTACACCTATTATTTCATAGGTTGTTTCTAATACTTTTATTTTATATCCATTTTCTAAAACTCTCAATTGTTCCAAAGACTCTGAAGATTCAAGTGGAGTTTTTTCAAGTTCTGAATATTCTTTCACAAAAGTTGATTTATAACCATATATTCCTATGTGTTTATAATAATTACATATATTTAAATTTCTAGGATAAGGTATTATACTTCTTGAGAAGTAAATTGCATAATCATTTTTATCTGTTACTACTTTTACAACATTAGGATTTTCTATCTCATTCATAGTATGAAGCTTATGTTTTAATGTTCCCATAATAAGAGATGGTTCTTTTTTAAAAGCTTCGATTAAAGAGTTTATCATACTAATTTCTATTAAAGGTTCATCTCCTTGAATATTTATTATAACATCATAATCCTTATAATTTTCAACAACTTCTGCTATTCTACTCGTTCCATTTTCATGATTATTCCTAGTCATTGCAACTTCTCCACCAAATCTTTTTACCTCTTCATAGATTCTAATATCATCAGTGGCTACCACAACTTTATCCAGTTGTGATTTTAAACTTCTTTTATAAACCCACTCTATCATAGTATGTCCTTCTATATTTTTCAATGGTTTTCCTTCTAATCTTGTAGATGCATATCTCGCAGGTATAACTCCTAAAAATTTCATTCTATCCCCCTATTTTATACAAAGAAAAGCTCGAAGACAATTTGTCTTGAGCTTCTCTTAATTCTTTTTTAAATATTTTCAACTAATTTTAAGTTTGCCATTTTATTAAATAAAATATCTAACATTTTCATCTGAGATAATCTATTATTTTTTATAGACTCATCTTTATCCATTATCATTACGTGATTAAAATATTCATCTATCAATTCTACTCCAGATAGTACATCACTTATATACTGAGAATAATCTCTCTCTTCTAGATTCTTTGCAGTCCTTACTTCAAATGAATTTGTAAATTCATAAAGATTAACTTCAGCTTGAATTAATAATAAATTTTTATTGAATTCTATTTCTTTACATTCTTTAGATATATTTCCTATTCTTTTTACAACTGTGATAAATTTGTCAAAATTTTCATTGGATTTAAACTTCTCTAACGCCTCTACTTTTAATTTTATCTCCATTAAAGAAGTATTTTCAACATCTAAAACAGAAGCAACAATATCTCTTCTATAGCCTAAATCAGAAAATACATTTATTATTCTTTGTTTAAAAAATTCTATAAGATCCATATAAATTTCCACTCTAGGTTTTTTTAATAATCCTTTCTCTTCCAATGTATCTAAAGATACATTTATAACTTCAAAGATAGAAAATTCTAAACTTGAGTTTAATATTATATTTACAATTCCAAGAGCAGCTCTTCTAAGTGCAAAAGGATCCTTGGATCCTGTTGGAATTAGTCCTACAGAAAAACATCCAACTAAAGTATCAAATCTATCTGCCAAGGCAATTATCATCCCTTCTTTTGTTATAGGGCAAATATCTCCTTGAAATTTAGGAAGATAATGCTCTCTAATTCCAATAGCTACATCCTTATTTTCACCAAATTTAAGAGCATAATCCTCTCCCATAAACCCTTGAAGTTTTGTAAATTCTTTCTCTCCAATCATATTAGATACAAGATCAGTTTTAGATAAATCTGCAGTTCTCATTATATTTTCTCTTTTCTCTTCTAAATTAAGATCCAATATTAATTTTTCAGATATTTTCTTAACTCTTTCAATTTTATCATAAATAGTTCCTAAATCTTTTTGATATACCACTGTTTTTAGTTTTTCAATATTATTTTCTAAATTATTTTTTAAATCTTCATTATAGAAAAATCTTGCGTCAGCAAGCCTAGCTGAAAGAACTTTTTCATTTCCTTTTCTTACATATTCAGAATCTTCTATTCCGTTTCTTATAACAACAAACTTGGCTTGTAATTTTCCTAGCTTATTTAGAATCGGAAAATATCTTTGATGAACTTGCATACTTATAATTAGAACTTCTTGAGGAACTTCTAAAAATTCAGAATTAAAAGTTCCAACAATAGGATATGGATATTCTACTAAATTAGTAACTTCATCTAAAAGGTCCTCATCTATTAAAACTGTCTCATCTTCGTTTATACATTTTTCTTTTATAGTTTCTCTAATCATAGTTTTTCTTTCTTCAATATCAACTATAACATTATTTTCTCTTATTTTTTCAAAATATTCTTCAATGGAATTTACTTGAAAATCCTTTCCAAAAAATCTATGTCCTCTTGATTTATTACTACTTCTTAATCCTTCTATTTCAAAATTAACTATATTCTCATCTAAAAGAGCTAAAAACCATTTTATAGGCCTTGCAAATTTCATTTTTTTGTCTGACCATTTCATTGATTTTTGAAAAGTAAGTTCTAAAATAGATGATTTTAATATTTCTGGTAATATCTCCTCTGTTTTTTTCCCCTCTATAAATTTTCTAACTGCAACATATTCACCTTTAGGAGTTTCTATAATTTCTAAATTATTAACCTCAACTCCTTGAGATTTTAAGAATCCTAATCCTGCTCTAGAAATTTGTCCATTGGGGTCATAAGCCACTGCCTTTCCTGGTCCCATATTTAAAATATCTAAATCCTCTTGTTTTTCTGAAATATCTTCCATTACAAATACTAGTCTTCTAGGTGTTCCATAAGTTTTTGTTGAACTATAACTTATTCTATTCTCATTAAATTTTCTCTCTATATTTTCCTTAAAATCTTTTAATGCAACATTTAAAAATCTTGCTGGTATCTCTTCCATTCCAATTTCAAAAAGTAATCTCATTTTCTTCATCACCCTCTATTTTATGAATTATTTTATTTTTTTAAAAGAGGATATCCCAACTCTTTTCTGTTTTGAATAAAAATTTCAGCACATCTTTTTGCTAAATTTCTAACTCTTAATATATAAGCCATTCTTTCTGTTGTGGATATTGCTCCTCTTGAATCTAACACATTAAATATATGAGAACATTTTAATACATAATCATATGCAGGATAAACTAAACTATTATCCAACGCTAAAATTGCTTCACTTTCATAGTCATCAAACCATCTAAAATGTCTTTCTAAATTAGCTACTTCAAAAGAATATTTTGAATTTTCAAACTCGTATTGAAATCTCATTTCTCCATACTTAACACCTTTTGTCCATTCTAAATCATACACACTTTCCTTATTTTGAATGTATAAAGCTAGTCTTTCTAAACCATATGTCAATTCTGCTGGTATAACTTCTAGTTCAATTCCTCCAACTTGTTGAAAATATGTAAACTGTGTTACTTCCATTCCATCTAACCATACTTCCCAACCAAGTCCCCAAGCACCCAGTGTCGGTGATTCCCAATCATCTTCTACAAATCTTATATCATGTTTCAAGGGATCTATACCAATTACTCTTAAACTTTCTAAATAAAGTTCTTGAATATCTAATGGAGATGGTTTCATTATTACTTGAAATTGGTGATGCTGATAAACTCTATTTGGATTTTCTCCATATCTTCCATCTTTAGGTCTTCTAGATGGTTCAACATACGCTACGTTCCATGGTTCAGGACCAAGAGACATTAAAAATGTATTAGGGTTAAAAGTTCCTGCCCCTGTTTCTATATCATAAGGATTACCTATTATACACCCTTTTGAACTCCAATATTGTTGCAGTGCAAATATCATTTCCTGAAAAGTCATTTTTGTTTCCTCCTAATAAAATAATCTACTATTAGTAAAAATACACCTATATTTATCCATACATCTGCTAAATTAAATACATAGTGCCAGATACCTCTAAAATCCATCATATCCACAACAAATTCTCTAGTTATACGGTCTATCATGTTTCCTAAAGCACCTGATAATATAAAAGAATATGCTAATTTTTCACATACTGGTGCATTTTTTAATTCTTTATACATGTATATTGCGATACCTATAACTGCGAAAACAGTTATAATTGAAATTATTCTAGTTTTATCTTGAAAAAGTCCAAAAGCTATTCCCATATTCTTAACATAGGTAAAATGGAAAAACCCTCCTATAACAGGAAGAGTTTCTCCATACATAAACTTATCTACCACAATATATTTACTTACTTGATCTAAAATTAAAAGTATTAAAATAAGTAAAATATATAGCATTCTTTATCTCCTTGTTTTTATGCCATTACAGTTGTACATCTTGGGCATAATGTTGGTTCTTCAGGATTAGTTCCTAAATCTTTAGAATATTTCCAACATCTTTCACATTTTTCACCATCAGCATGAGATACTTGTAATAATAAGTTTGGCATCTCTTCCCCTTCTGTAAAAGTTTCATCAGAATTAGAAGATATTTTCACTTCTGAAACTAATGTAGCAAGTTCTATTAACTCTCTATTTTCTTTTATGAAACTTAATAGTTCTGGATTACTAGTACTTATAGTTAGTTTTGCATCAAGTGCATTTCCAATTATTTTTACCTCACCCTGTCTAGCTTTTTCAAGAAGTTTATTACTATCTCTTCTTATTTTAAGAATTTCATCCCATTTAACAGCTAAAGAATCATCAATCCATTGATTATTTTCTGTATACCATTTTGTTAACAATACTGATTCTGCATCTTTCATTGATTCTGGTAAATTATCCCAAATCTCTTCTGCTGTAAATGAAAGAATTGGAGCTATCATTTTAGTTAAAGTAATCAATATTTCTGACATTACAGTTTGTGCAGATCTTCTCTCTCTTGAGTTTGTTTTTTCTGCGTATAATCTATCTTTTATTATATCTAGATAGAACGCAGACATGTCTATTCCTGCAAAATAATGAATTTCTTGGAAAAGATTATAAAATTCATACTTTTCATAAGCAACTGATACTTTTCTTTTAAGTCTTTCTAACTTATCCAGTGCCCATCTATCCACTTCTAATAACTCAGAATATGGAAGTGCATCTATTTGAGGATTAAAATCAGCACTATTTCCCAATATATATCTAGCAGTATTTCTAACTCTTCTATAAGCTTCTGCCATTTGTTTAATAATATTATCTGAAATTTTAACATCTTCTGTATAGTCTACTGAAGCACACCATAGTCTTAATATATCAGCACCATATACTTTTGTTATATCATCAGGTGAAACTACATTTCCAACTGATTTAGACATTTTTTTCCCTTTCCCATCATTTACAAACCCATGAGTTAATATAGTTTTATATGGAGCATCATGTGTTGAACCAATAGATGTTAACAGTGAAGTTTGGAACCAACCTCTATGTTGATCTGACCCTTCTAAATAAAGGTCTGCTGGTCTATGAAGTCCTCTTGGTTCAAGAACTGCTCTATGAGAAACACCAGAATCAAACCAAACATCCATTATATTTGTTTCTTTTCTCAGTTCTACACCTTTTAGATTATATTTAACCAATAGTTCTTCTCCAATTAGTTCTTCTGCTGAATATTTAACCCAAGCATTAGTTCCTTCTTTTCTAACTATCTCAATAACTCTATTTAATATTTCTCTTTCAAATATCTCTGCTCCAGTTTTTTCGTTATAAAAAATAGGAATTGGAACACCCCATGTTCTTTGTCTAGATATACACCAATCTGGTCTTGACTCCAGCATAGAGCCAATTCTATTTCTTCCCCAAGCTGGAATAAATTCTACTGAATCTAAAGCTTTTAAAGCTTTTTCTCTTAAATCTGAACCTTCAGCTTTTACAAACCACTGTTCTGTTGCTCTAAATATTACTGGAGTTTTAGATCTCCAGTCATGAGGATATGAATGTTCTATTTTAGCTTCATGTAAAATATGTCCACTTTCTGTTAAATCCGCACATATAAATTTATTTGCTTTTGCATAATATAATCCTGCATATTTACCTGCTTCTTCTGTCATAACACCCTTGTTATTAACTGGTGAAATTACTTCTAATCCATATCTTGTTCCTGCTACATAGTCATCTTGTCCATGACCTGGTGCAGTATGAACACAACCTGATCCAGCTCCTAATGTTACATGGGTTCCCAATATTACTGTTCCATTTTTATCTAGGAATGGATGCTTATAAGTTGTTCTTTCTAAAATATCTCCCAAGAACTCTTTTATAAGCGTATATTCTGTTATTCCTATTTCAGCAAAAGCCTTTTCAGCTAATTCTTTAGCTAAAATTAAATTTCCTTTTTCTGTTTTATATATAGCATATTCAAATTCTCCATTTAACGCTATTCCAGTATTAGCTGGAAGAGTCCATGGTGTTGTAGTCCAAATTATAAAATCAGCATTAGGGACATCTAATTTTTCTAAAACATCTTGATTAGCTTGCATTTTTACATAAATAGCTGTAGAAGTATGATTTTTATACTCTATTTCTGCTTCTGCTAGAGCTGTTTCCGTAACTGGTGACCAATATATTGGTTTTAAACCTTTAAATATATAACCATTTTCATACAACTCTCCAAAAACTTCAAGTTGTTTTGCTTCATATTGAGGCTCTAATGTTAAATAAGGATTTTGCCAATCTGCCAATATTCCCAATCTTATAAATTGTTCTTTTTGAATTCCTACCCATTTTTTAGCATAAGCAGCACATTTTAGTCTTATCTCCTCTTGAGACATAGTCTTCATTACTTCCCCTAATTCTTCACTTACTTTTAATTCTATAGGTAATCCATGAGTATCCCAACCAGGAATAAAAGGAGCGTTATATCCTATCATTCTTTTATGTTTTAATATGATATCTTTTAATATTTTATTTAGTGCATGACCTATATGAAGATTTCCATTTGCATAAGGAGGTCCATCATGAAGAACAAATTCTTTTTTGCCCTCATTTTGACCCTTTTCATAAATTTTATTTTCAGTCCATCTTCCTATAAAAGCAGGTTCTTTTCCTGGTAAATTAGCCTTCATTTGAAAACTTGTTTTTGGAAGATTTAGTGTCTTTCCATAATCTTTTTTTTCTTCTAACATTATTTTGTTTCCTCCTCATATGCATTTAAAGTTATTCTTACTTCTGTACCTTCTAGATATTTCGAGAAAAATTTAATAACCCCGAAATGCTCTTTAACTATTCTGTATACTAGAGATAATCCCAGTCCTGGAACTTCTCCATCTACACTTAAAAATGGTTGATATATCTTTGATAAAAGGTTTTCTTTCATCCCTATACCATTGTCAATTATAGTTATTTTTACTTTATCTATATGTTTGTCTTTAGATACTATAATATTAATTTTTTTCTCTTTATTTTCAGATTTCAATAGTGCTAAATATGAATTTTTAATAAGCTCATAAAAAGCTTTTTTTAAAGATTGTCTATTCCCATAAACTTTACCTGTATAATTTATAAATAAAGAGAGTGTTATTTTGTTATCATCATAATTTTCTTTTTGTTCTTCTATTATTTCACTAAATATTGTTTCTATATCTATTAGTTCAAAATTATCTTTCATAATTTCAGAATATTCTTTTAATGTATGATTTTCTTTTTCTATTTTATTTATCATGGGTTCTAAATTTGTAAACTCTTCTTTTAAATCTCTCACTCCTGATTTATATTTATTAATTATATCCATATAAACACTTAAAGTTTCATTTCTAGAGCCTAAGAACCTCTCTGTTAACTTAGTTATTGTAAGTTCTCTTTCTTTGTCAATTTTCTCTTCTTCAATTAATTTATTTCTTATCCTAATGGATATATTCATAGCTAAAAGAGTAGTCAACTCATATTCTTCATGAGTTATCATTTTATTTTTACCAAAATAATCTACTAAGATACAACCATAATTTCTAGTTTTACTATATATTGGTATTATCATAAAATTATGAATCCCTAAACTCTTAAAAAGATCATTACCTAAATCATATTTATATCCCTTATGATTAAAAAACATTACCTTGGATTCTTTTAGTGATTTTCCAATAAGATTATCATTTTGGTAGGGTATTTTTATTGTTTTTATAAGTCTATCTAGCTCAGTTACTTGAAATTTAAATCCTTTATTTATAACATTTTCTTCCAAATCTAAGTTTCTATTTACAGAGGTTAAGTCTCCTAAAAAGCAATCTCTTTCTCTACTGTATCTAAAATACATTGCTCTACTATAACCTAGTCCCATATCTGATGTCAAAGCAGAAAGTAATGTTTTTATCGCCTGTGACATATCTGATTCTATATGTAAACCCATTAATAATCTTTCTATAGCTTCTATTCTAACTATATTTTCTCTTAACTCAAGATTTTGTTTCGTCATTCTATTATGAGTATATTTTATTTCTTTCATCATTTTTTTAAAAGAAGAAACAAGCTTGTGTACTTCACCCAATTCATTTGTATAAATATCTAAATTATAACTATAATTTCCATTTCCAATCTCTGTAGCTGCTTCTGTTACTTTTATTAATGGTTTCAATAACCTTTTGAAAAATCTCGAAAATATATTTGTAACTAAGATGATAAATATTAAAAGTAATAACAATGTACCCATTATTGCTTTTACCTTACTATTTATTAATTCCTCTCTAGAAATTGCAATTCCAAGTAGACCTTGATATTTACCATTATGATCCACTATTGAAGATACTCCCACATGATATCTAATACCCTCTATTTCTTTATCTCCATATCTATAAACCTCGGGAATCCTCTTAAAAAACTTTAAAAAATCACTATGTTTCATTTCTATATTGGCATTGTAATAGAAATCACCAGCATAATAATTTTCTCCTGAAATAATAAAAATTTTATCTCTATTATAAAAAGATATAAATTTTTTCATCTTTTGAATAAATTGGTAATCAAAAGGAATAGATACAACTATATAAAATTTTCCGGTTTCTAAATAATGTGGAAAAAAAGCTCTTATATAGTTCCTTCCTTGTATTGCTTCCACTGAATAATTTTCTGAATCTAATTTTCCAGATAAAAATAAGTCTTTAAAAGCTTCACTTTTTTTTAGTGTTGACATTTTTTTTTCTTGAGCTAATCCTGATTCTGCAACAATAAAACCATTTTTATCAACTATGGAAATCAATGTTTTATCATAGGCTTCAACATTTCTATTTAAAAGATTTTTTCTTATTTTTTCTGAAATTTCAAAATATCTTATTTTTTTTTCTACATTACTTTCATCAGTTGAAAAAGTAGATTCTGAAGCTGATATATATGTTTCCTCTCTCAACTTTAAAATATACCCATCAATAGCTTTATTAAGTAATTCCATTTTTTCTTTTGTCATATTTTTTATATTTTTCTCTCTTTCATTAAAATCTATAAAAATAAGAAAAAATGCTATAACTACTGAAGATATTATAATTGCCAAATTATTGTAAAATACTATTTTAAAAACTAGAGAATCCTTTTTGAAACTCATTTTTAACTCCCTTTTCTTGTTAATCCAACTCTCTGTCTCTCTAAGTTAATGTCTTTTATCTTCACTTTTATTATTTGACCCACTGATAAAACTTTATTTGGATCTGAAACAAAATTATCAGAGATTTCTGATATGTGAAGTAAAGCATCATTTTTTAGTCCTATATCAACAAAGGCTCCAAATGCAATTACATTTCTAACGGTACCTTCAATTTCCATACCAACTTTTAAATCATTTATTTTTAAAATATCAGATTTTAGTAATGGCTTATCAAAATTTTCTCTTGGATCACGTCTATCTCTAAGTAACGCATTATACACATCTTTTGTTGTTTCTATTCCATAACACTTTTCTTTTATAAATCCATCTAAATTTATTCCTTCGATTTTTTTTCTTGATATTTCTCTATCTTTTTCATATTCTTTTAAACTACTTCCAGAAGCAAGTAAAATCTCTTCCGCAATATGATAAGATTCTGGATGAATTATAGTACCATCTAAAGCTTTTTCTCCATCTTGTATTACTAAAAATCCTGCCATTTGTTCATAGGCTTTAGCTCCTAATCCCTTTACTTTAAGAAGTTCTTTTCTATTTTTAAAATTACCATTTTCTTGTCTATAATCTACTATATTTTTAGCTATATTTTTTTTAATTCCAGAAACATGAGAAAGCAATGCCCAAGAAGCTGAGTTTAAACTAGCACCTACTGTATTAACTACTCCTTCTATTACATTATTTAAAGATTCTTCCAATTTTTTTTGATTTACATCATGTTGATACATTCCAATCCCTATGGATTTAGGATCTATCTTTACAAGTTCAGCCATGGGATCTTGAATTCTCCTTCCTATGGAAATAGCTCCTCTCACTGTTACATCTAAGTCTGGAAACTCTTCAGCAGCTATTTTTGAAGCTGAATATATAGAAGCTCCAGCTTCATTTACTATTAAATATTTAACCTCTCTTTTTACTTCTTTTAAAATTCCAGCCACAAAACTTTCTGTTTCACGAGAAGCCGTTCCATTCCCAATTGCAATAATATCTATTTCATATTTATTTATATAGTCTACTATTTTTTTCTTAGCAACAGATAATTGATTGGGGTTGTGCATAGCTTCTACTAAAAAGAAAACATCATAGTGTTTATAAAAACCATTTTTGTCTATAATAGCTACTTTACATCCTGTTCTATATCCTGGATCAAGTGCCATTACAGCCATATTTTTTAATGGAGATTGCATTAATAAATTTTTTAAATTTAATTTAAATGAACCAATAGCTTCTATCTCAGCTTTTTCTGTCAAAATATTTCTAACTTCTCTTTCAATTGAAGGAAATATAAGTCTTATTAAAGCATCTTTAACTATTTGTTTTTTTTCTTCTAATAAACTATTTCCTCTACCAAAAAAATCAACTAAAGTTCTTCCCTCTATAAAGCTTAATTTTTCTTCTGGAAAATTTATAGAAATATTTAAAATATCTTCATTATCCCCTCTATTAATGGCTAGTATTCTATGTGATGGCATTTTTATAATAGGCTCGCTATATGAATAATAATCTATATATACTTTTTTTTCGTCTAATTCTTTAGATTTTTTGGTTTCTTTACATGTAAGTATCCCTAATTTTAGCATCTCTTCCCTTATTTTTTCTCTATATTCAGGGATTTCTGAAATTTTTTCAGCTAATATTAGTCTTGCTCCCTCTAATGCTTCTTCTTTTGTTAATACATCATCATTTAAAAACTTTTCACTTTCATCTTCTAAACTCTCCATATTCTCACTTGACATAAAAATAATAGAAAGAGGCTCTAGTCCTTTTTCTTTAGCAACATCAGCTTTAGTCTTTCTTTTTTTTCTATATGGAAAATAAATATCTTCTATCTCTTGCAATTTATTAGCGTTAGAAACTCTATTTTTTAACTCATCTGTAAGTTTCCCTTGTTCTTCTATCAATCTCAGAACTTCTTCTTTTCTCTTATTTAAACCTCTTAAATAATTTATTTCAGTCTGAATGTTTTCAATAACAATTTCATCTAAATTTCCAGTTACTTCTTTTCTGTATCTTGATATAAAAGGTATTGTTGCTCCTTCATCCAGTAACTCCATAGTTTTAGTTATTTGTTCCATTGACAGATTTAACTTTTTACTAACTATCTCAAAAATCTTATCCATATTTCCCCTTTTACTTATAAATTATAGTTTTTCAAACTACATTATATCATAATAGGTAGAGCATTGTCTAATTAAAGAAAATAAAAAAATAGAATTTGAATTAACAAATCCTATTTTTATTTCATATAAATCCTTATTATTGTTCTTTTTTTTATTTTAAAAACTCTATATTTTCTTTTAAGGCATTAACACCATTTGTTTTTAAATATAAAAGTTTTATATTTTTCTTTTTACAAATTTCATTACAACTTTTCACTAATTTGTGACTGACCACGTTAACAAAAACAACACAGGTTTCACAGGCTTCTATTTTTTTTTTAAAGTCAGGACACATAGTGTTAAAAACTTTACATTTTATATTATCTTTTTTTAATAATTCAATATATTCTCTTTCACATTTCTTAACCCCACCAATAATTGCTACCATATAACCCACCCCTATTATTATTATTTCAAATCAAATGTTTTGAATTTCAAAGTATTTGATTAATAGTATCAAGAAATTATTACTTTGTCAACAATTAGTTTGAAATAAAATAAAAAAACTAATAATTAGTAAATAATTATTAGTTTTTTTATTTTATTAATTTCTATTAATTTTAATATTTTTTTACCTCTTCTTCCCCTCTTTCAACTCGAAGAGCACCAAATGTAAGAGCACTCATTTCATCTTCACCTGGATAAACTGTAATTTCTGATATAAATCCAACTTTCTCTCTTATGGCATCTATTACAAGAGTTGAATATGCTATTCCTCCTGTTAATATTATTTGATTTATATCTCCAGAAACAACTGTTGCCATAGCTCCTATATCCTTAGCAATTTGATAAACCATAGCTTCAAATATTATTTTGGCTTTTTTATCTCCAGCTTCAGACATTTTTATTATATCCCTCATATCATTAGTATTAAGATAGGATACTACTCCTCCATTCCCCTTTAATCTTTTTTTTATAAATTCTTCAGAGTATTTACCTGAAAAACACATTTCTACTAAATCACCTGCTGGTAAAGTTCCAGATCTTTCTGGTGAAAAAGCTCCCTCTCCATCTAGAGCATTATTAACATCTACAACCCTTCCATTTTTATGAATTCCTGTAGAAATTCCTCCACCCATATGAGTTACAATTAAATTTATATCCTCGTACTTAAAATTATTTTCTTTACAATATCTCCTAGCTACCGCTTTTTGATTCAATGCATGAAATATTGATTTCCTTTCTATTTCAGGTATCCCAGAAATACGTGCCACATCATCTAACTCATCCACTACAACTGGGTCTACTATATAAGCTTTCTTCCCTATTTTATCTGCTATTTCTTTGGCAATTACTCCCCCTAAATTTGAGGCATGTTCCCCTAACACACCTTTTTTCAAATCTTCAATCATTTCTTCTGTAACTAAATAAGTTCCTCCAGAAATTGGCTTTAACAATCCTCCCCTTCCAACTACTGCACTTAGTTTCTTTAAATCTATATTATTGTCTTCCAAAGTACTTAGAATTATCTGTTCTCTAAAAGCTTTTTGTGAATATATATTTTCAAATTTTTCAATTTCATCAGTAGAATGTCTTATAACTTTTTCCATTATTTCTTTTTCATTTTCATAAATAGCAATTTTGGTAGATGTAGAACCTGGATTTATAGATAAAATTTTAAATTTTTTCATTAAACTCACCTCTATTTTTATCTCTACTCAATTTACAAAGATATTGCAAGTAGAATTGAATTAATTTTTGTTTCATTGGAATCAGATCTAGAAGTTAATACTATAGGAGCTGAAGCACCTAATATTATTCCTGCACTATGAGATTTTGAAAAATAAATCATAGATTTATATAAAATATTTCCAGATTCTATTTCTGGAACCATTAAAATATCAGCATTTCCTCCCACTGGGTGAGTATACCCTTTATGCTTTGCTGCCTCTTGTGAAATAGCTACATCTAAAGCTATTGGACCAGCTATTAAACAATCCTTTATTTCCCCTCTTTCATTCATTGCTTGTAATTCAGCAGCATCTACTGTGGCTGGCATTTTTTCAGAAACTTTCTCCTTAGCGCAAAGACAAGCAACTTTTGGATTTTTATACCCCAGTTTTTTCATAACATCCACTGCATTTATTATAATTTTTCTCTTTTCATCTAAAGTAGGTGCGATGTTCATAGCTGAATCTGTTACTAAAAAAGGTCTACTATACCCATCAATATTAAACATTCCTATATGAGAAATAAGATTCTCTGGAACTCTTAATCCAATTTTAGGGTCTAACACAGCTTTTAATATAATAGAAGTATCCACTAATCCTTTCATAAGTACATCAGCTCTACCACTTGAAACTAATTCTACAGCTTTTCTAGCTGCTTTCACCATATCTGGAATATCTATAATTTGATATCTATATATATCTATATTTAAATTTTTAGCTATTTCTCTTATTTTTCGTTCATTTCCTACCAAAATACAGCTTACTACTCCAGTAACTCTAACCACTTCTAAAGCTTCCAAAACAACTTCATCTTCAGCACAAGCTACTGCTAAAATTTTGACTTTTTTCTTTTTAGCTTCTATCATTAAGTTCGAAAAAAATTTCACGTGTCCACTCCTTAATTTAATTCTTAATATAACCTAGAGAGATTATATAATCTCTCTAGGTTATATTATATTTATCTAGGTATATAAGTTGCTCTTACATTTTTCATAGTTTCAATTCTTCTCTCTGCAAATGTATCAGCTGCTTTAGAAACTGCTATTCCTTCTTTTTTAGCAATGGAATAAATCTCTAATAATCTATCATAAATTAAATCTACATCATTCATTGCACTTTCAAAAACATAACCACCTTGTTTTAATTCATGATAAACATTTATTAATCCACCAGCATTTATAACATAGTCTGGAGAATAAAGAATTCCTCTATCTTTAAGCATATCCCCATGACGAGCTTCTTTTAAAACATTATTAGCCGTTCCTGAAACTATTTTAGCCTTTATTGTAGGTATCGTTTCATCGTTTAATACAGCTCCTAATGCACAAGGACAGAAAACATCTACATCCAAACTATAAATATCTTCTGGTTTAACAAACTCCACTTCTGGATACTCTCTTTTTAATCTTTCTATATAATCTTCATTTATTTCTGTAAAATATATTTTTTTTACTTTTTCATCATACTTTTTCCAATTATTAACATCACTGTAATTTCCAAGTAAATATTTAATTAAATAATATCCTGTCTGTCCTGTTCCCTGTACAGCAAAACTTTTTCCATGAATAGAAGGAGAACCATAAACTTCTTTAAGAGCTGCTCTTACACCCATAAATGCTCCCCAAGCAGTAACTGGAGATGGATTTCCTGATTTTCCAGGTAATCCAACTACATGATCCGTTTCCATTGATAAATATACCATATCTTTAGTCGCTGTATTTACGTCCTCTGCAGTTATATAACGACCATTTAAACTTTGTACATATCTTCCTAAAGCTCTAAAATAAGCTTCACTTTTAACTTTTTTAGGATCCCCTATAAGAACAGTTTTTCCTCCACCTAGGTTTAATCCTGCACAAGCCGCTTTATATGTCATTCCTCTTCCCAATCTCAATGCATCTAAAACAGCATCTTCTTCTGTGGCATAATTCCAAAGTCTAGTTCCTCCAAGAGCCGGACCTAAAGTCGTATCATGGATGCAAGTTATACCTTTTAATCCTGTTGTTTCGTCATAAAAATAGATTAATTGTTCATGATTAAATTCTTTCATATACTCAAATTTGTTCATTCACTTCCTCCTAAAATTTTATTTCCAACAAAACCCTTATTACAGTATTATATTACTACATTTAAAACTAAAAAACAATATATTATTCTAAAAAAGAATATATAAAAATATTATAAACGAAATATAATAAAAGAATAGTTCAAAAAATAAGAAAAAAATAAGGAATTTAAACGAAACAACATTAAATTCCTTATTTATATAAAAACACGATATAGTATTTATATAATATATCATAATTATATTATAAAAGCACTTGCTACAACTTTATTTTCATTATCATACAAAACAATCCCCTGGCCTGGAGTTACTGCTCTAACCATATTTTCTATCATTGTTACTTCTATTTTATTTTCACTTAAAACTCTAATTGAACAACTATGAAGTATATCTCTTGATCTTGTCTTTGCAAAAAGTTCAAGTGTTTCTAATTCTTTAACATTATCCACTGTTAAAAGATTTAAATCCACTGCTATAATTTTATTTTTAAATAATTCTTCATTACTTCCAACTACAACTTCATTTTTTTTAGAATCTAATGCAACTACATAAAGAGGTTCTTCTTGAGCAATCCCTAACCCTTTTCTTTGACCAATTGTATAAAAAGAAATTCCATTATGTAAACCTAGTATTTTCCCTTCTTTATTTACTATATTTCCTTTTTTAGTGGCTTTTCCAGCTGATTTTTCATTTAAAAATTCTTTTAACATTCCATCCTCTACAAAACAAATTTCCTGAGAATCTTTTTTATCATGAACTCTTATACCTAATTCTCTTGCTAATTCTCTAACCACAGGTTTTTCTAATTCTCCTATAGGAAAAATTATATGCTGTAAATTCTCTTTTTTTATTTGTGATAAGAAATATACTTGATCTTTTTTTGAATCATTTCCCATGGCTAAAGTACCATCTTTCATTTTAGCATAATGACCTGTTGCCATAAATTTAGCTCCTAGAGATTTTGCAAACTCAAGTAACTCTCCAAATTTAACATATCTATTGCAGACCATACAAGGATTAGGAGTTTTTCCTTCCATATATTCATCTACAAAATAATCCATTACAGTAGTTTTAAATTTTTCTGTTACATCACATAAATAATATTCAATTCCTAACTCTTCACAAACTTTTTTAGCATCTTTGTCTGCATCTTTACATGTTTTCATAGTTATTCCAATAATCTCATAACCTTGTTTTTTCAATAGATAAGCTACAGTAGAACTATCAACACCTCCACTCATTGCCACTGCTATTTTAATATTTTTATTCTCTTCTTTATATTTTGTTAATTCATTTATATTTATCATAACTTATATTTATCCCCCTAACCTAACACTCCAAAATTATCTATACAATGTTTTATTGCAGTTATAAGTGTCACAATCCCAAAAATCAAAATCACAACTCCTGCTATCTTCGTTATTTTTACCAATGTTCCAGTATTTATTTTTTTTTTCCAATGATACAATATATATGTTGTAATGAACCAAAGAGTAGCCCCCCCTATAAATATTCCAGTAGCAAAAAAACATGCTGATAAAATCTTAGTTTCTAATTCTGTTGGAAGAGTTATCTTCCATATTTCAGAAACTTTTAGCCATCTATCACTTATTGTATACACACCAATTATCACTAAAATACTAGTAATGTTTACCATGGAAACTAAAAATGTAGTAATATAATTTTGAAAGAGATTTCTTTCTTTCTTTTCTATCTTTGCTGCTGTAGGATTTTTAAAAAATTTTTTAACTCCAACAACTATTAAAAACACACCAATTCCACTAGTTAAAAACGGACCATATTTTTCAATATCTTCTCTTAAAATATTTATAAATAAAAAAGCTATTATACCATATATCAAATCCACTGTAACCATCCCTAATGCAGAAATATATCCTTCTTTCTCTCCTTCAACAAGAGTTTTTTCCATACAATATATTCCTATTGGTCCAAAAGGGAGTGATAAAACTAAACCTGTTACTATTCCTTTTAAAAAAAGTGTAAACAAAATTTTACCCCCAAATCAATTATTTTCTAGTCGTCAATTGTTAACTCATTTTTAAACACTCTCTACTACATCTTTTTGGAGATATCTCTTCAACTTTGCAATTATCATACTTATTGCTATTTTATTTTCGCCACCTCTTGGAATAATAAGGTCTGCATATCTTTTACTAGGTTCACAAAACTCTAAATACATAGGCTTAACAGTATTCAAATATTGTTTTTTTACTGAGTCAAAACTTCTTCCTCTTTCTTTTATATCACGTTCTATTCTTCTCAGTAACATTTCATCAGCATCTGTATCCACAAATATTTTTACATCAAAAAGGTCTCTTATTTCTTTCACAGCAAAAATTAATATTCCTTCTACAATAACTATTCTTGAAGGTTTTAACAACATATTTTCTCCACTTCTAGAATGTGTTTTAAAATCATAAGTTGGTCTTTCTATGGTTATATCATTTTTTAAATCATTTAAATGTTGTCTCATTAATTCAAATTCGATTGCATTTGGATGATCAAAATTTGTTAAAGCTCTCTCATCTACTGTTAAATGTAACAATTCTTTATAATAAGCATCTTGTTCTACAAGAACTGCATCCTCTTCACTAAAAGCTTTTACTAGATTATGTGCTACTGTAGTCTTTCCACTTCCACTTCCACCAGCCACACCTATAAAAATACAATTTTTCACCTTTTTTGACCTCCAAAATTATTCGTTTTACCCAGCACTGCCTTTTCTTTATCTATATTAACAAACATAAAACTAAACTGAACTTCTTCTATTATATATTAAAACAAAAAAAATATCAATAATTATACAACTTTATTCTTCTCTTGAAAATAGGCAAAAATTAATTTTATATTTTTATCCAAAACTATCTCTTTATCTTTATTGAAAAATTATGTATAATTAGAGGTAAAAAATTAATTAAAAAAATTATTTGTGAGGTGAATAAAATAATGAATAGAATAAATCTATCAGAAGAAGAAATTGATAAAAAAATTTTTAAAAGTTTGAATAAAATTCCTTTTGAAATGAAAAAAGTTAGAATTTATCTTTTCTTTTTAAAATATTTTAATTCTCTAAAAAAAATTTTTAAAAAATAATTTTTATAAAAAAATATTTTTAAAGGAGCAAATATTATGTTTACTGAAAAAACACTTGCAAGAATAGGTAAAATTTCTGATGCATTTTCTAGAAGAGGTTATGACTATTTAAAAGAAGATATTACTGAATTATTAGAAGAACAGCCTGATTTAGTTGAAAAAATTGATAAAATAAAATTCAATAATATAGAATTTTTTAATGATGATAAATTAAATTCTATTGGATTTACTTTGGAAGATACTCAAGTTGAATTTTTTATTGAAATGGGTGAAGATGAAGATGGTCCTTGGTATGAAGCCACTGCGGAAGTTCTATATTTTGGTGGAGAATAATTTATTTATAAAAAAAAGGTAACCCTAGAAATTTTTAGAGTTACCTTTTTTTATTTTTAAAGACTTTTTAAATCATTTGCAATAAATTGAGCTTTAGCTCCAAATATAACTTGAACTCCATTTTGTCCAACTTTTAAAACACCAGCTGCACCTAATTTTTTAAGTTCAGAATCATTTACTAATGCTGTATTTTTTACTTCTATTCTCAATCTTGTGATACAAGCATCTATATTTACTAAATTATCTTTTCCACCTAAAGCACTTTGAACTAAAATTGCTAAATCATGATTTTCAATAACAGTTTTTTCTTCATCTGCGTCAACACTCATATCTTCTCTTCCTGGAGTCATTAAATTCCAAGTTCTAATAGCAAATCTAAATCCAAAGTAATAAACTACTGCTAAAACTAATCCCACTATTACAGCAATTGGCCAATTAGTTACAAAACCTTCTGAACCTGGTAATATTCCAAATACAGAGAAATCAATAGCTCCTCCAGAGAATGTCATTCCAATTCTAACATTGAACATATTCATTAACATAAATGATGTTGCTGCTAAAAGACAGTGAATTCCATATAAAACTGGTGCTACAAATAAAAATGAAAATTCTAAAGGCTCTGTTATTCCTGTTAAAAATGAAGTTAATGCTGCTGAGAATAATAATCCTCCAACAATTTTTTTATTTTCTGTTTTTGCTTCATGGTACATTGCTAAAGCTGCTGCTGGTAATCCAAACATCATAAATGGGAACTTACCAGTCATAAATTTACCTGCACCTTGATAAGTTGCAGATGAGAAAGTCTGAACGCCATCCTTTAACATAGCAAACCAAATTGCTTGGTCTCCATTTACTACTACTCCTGCTTTATTTGTATATTCTCCAAACTGGAACCAGAATGGTGCATAGAATATATGATGTAATCCAAATGGTATTAAAGCTCTTTCCACTAATCCGAATAAAAATGTTGATACATTTGTATTTCCTTCGTTAGCAATTGAAGATAAAGATGCAAGTCCTGTTTGAACTGGTCCCCAAATTATTGGCATGGCAAGTCCTACTAAGAAAGCTACTACTGCTGTTACTATTGGTACTAATCTTTTCCCAGAAAAAAATCCTAAAAAAGCTGGAAGTTCTGTTTTATGGAAATAATTATACGATACTGCAGCTATTATACCTGCTATTAAACCACCAAAAACTCCTGTTTGAAGAGTTGGAACTCCCATTACAAGTGCATATTTTCCACCTGCTGCTGCCATTTCTGGTGTTATTCCAACTACCATTCCCATTGTTGTATTCATTATTAAAATAGCTACTACTGCTGCTAAAGCTGCTACTCCATCTCCACCTACTAATCCTATAGCTGAACCAACTGCAAATAACAGTGGTAAATTAGCAAATATTACTCCCCCTGCAGATTCCATCATAGGGATACCTAATTTATTTCCAAAAGCTAAAAATAAACCTGCTGCTGGAAGTATGGCAATTGGCGTCATTAAAGCTTTACCAATTTTTTGAATTTGTGCAAAAACTTTCATTTTTCCTCCTAAATATTTTTTTAATAATTAATTATTAGTAATAATATCAATCCTATAAATTAATTCTTTTCAACTATGTATAATAATACCATATTTGTTATTGTTCGTCAATTTTTTTTAAAAAATTCGTATACTATTTTATAGTAATTATTAAAATCAAAACATATTGTTTTAAATAGGAACTTTGCTATTTTCACATATCAAACATATAAAAATGAGGCTTCTTCCAATTTTATGGAAAAATCCTCATTATATTTTACTACTTATTTAATTAGAAAGAATAGTTAAGTCCTACAAAAGTCCACCACATATCGATGTCTTGCTTTCCTTTATTAGCACCATTTTTTATATCTCTTGTTTGGTCGTCATAAGCTACACCTACGAAAGATGAAAGATTATCTTTAATTTGAATATTAGCCATAAGTTCATATCTGATTCTGTCCCCAGCATCTAAAGTCCATGCCTCTTCCTTTAAGTTATTTCTAAAAGTTTTTTCTATATTGTATCTAATTCTTGGCATAATTGTTATCTTATCTGTCGCTTTCCAAATTAACATTACTCTAGCTTGATAATCGTTCATTCTATAAGCATCTTTCCCACCATAGTTTTCACCTGTTACATATAATGTTGTATTTAAAGATAAAGTTTCTGTTAATTTAAATGTAGGTCCAAAATCTCCCTCATAGTAATTTCCATCAGATTTAGAAGTTACCCCTGTAACAGCATCTGAAGCTTTATCTTTATCATGACCTACTACAAACCAACCTGCAAATAAACCGTCAAAATGATTCCAATCAGTTCCTAATTCAAATCTGTCTCTTTTTGAATCTTTATACCAAGTAGTCTGTGACCAATCTCTTGTTCTCTCTTCATTTCTATATTTTAAATTAAAAGCTTGGTTTGCAAATAATTGATACCTAACTTTCCAATCTACTCTTGTAGCTTCCCATTCAGCACTATCAGATTTTAAAGATATATCTCCACCAAATCTTCTTTCTACATTTAAATCTAAAGTCCATTTCCCTTTACTTGCAGATACTCCAGTTCCTATGAAAGTTCCATCTTCATTATCTCCACCAGTTAATTTAGATCCATTATCAAAATCCTCTGTCTCTAAATATACTCTTGCCCCAAATTTCCATTCTGGTGATTTAGTTTCAGATATTAATTCAGGTATTCCTTCTTCTGAAGACTCCTCTAACATTACTGGTGCTACTACTACAGGTTCTTGTATAGCTATTGGCTCTGCTATAACTTCTTTAGCTGATACAGTTGTTCCTACTATTAATAAAGCTCCTAAAAACAATGATAATTTTTTCATTTTACTTCCCCCTGTTTAGTTTATTCGCTATGCATTATTTATACTACTAGTTTCAAATAATGTCAAATAACGCTAAAATAGGTCGTTTCATCGTCTAAATATAGCTTAAAATATAATTTGTATTGTGATATAACAAGAAAAAAAGCACTTTTTTTTTTACCTATGTTATTTTTTTACTTTTTTATCGTCTAGTTTTATACTTTTGGGTATTTTTTATTAACAAAATAATTTTATTTTTTATTTTATTTTTATTTTTTTTACTATTTTCCACAACATTTTTTATATTTTTTCCCAGAACCACACAAACATTTTGAATTTACAGGTATTTTATTTGAAGTTATAGTTCCACCAACTTCACCATGAGAATTACCTTTTAAAATATAATTTGCTTCTTCATTCCATATTTTTTTCAATGATTCTGAATAATATTTAGCTTCTTCAATTTTTTCAAAATTTATACCTTTCATTAATTCTTCAATTATAAAATTTATAGGTAATTGATTCTTAACATAATCAATCATATTATTTATTCTTTCTTTTCTATCTTTTTCATTAGCTATATAACTAGATAGATTCAGCTCCAGTTCTTCCAATAGAGGACTAGTTTTATAATAAGCTTCATTTGAATAATTTATATATTCTTCTTTAGCTAATATTTTATATTCTATATTTGGCCTTTTTAAAACACCTGCTAATGTCTCATCTGGTGAAAATACTTTATCCGATATTACATAACTTTGGTTTGTCCCTTGAATTCCTATAAGCTCAAAATTAGAAGTAAATTCTATCTTCACTCTTAACATCTCTTTTATTTCTTCAAATGTCACATCTGAAACCATATTTTTTATAATTTCATAAGATTTTTCCTCTGAGATTACACCATAATATCTTACTATTCCACTTAATATTACTTCTATCTCTTCACTTTTATTTACTTTATTTTTAAATTCTTCAGATTCTATAAGATTTAAATAATTTTTAAAAAAAGAACTAGATATTTTATATAATGTCCGTTCCTTATTTAATTCACCTAACCCGAAATTTGAAATTTCAATATATGCTTTTAAATCATCACTACTTTGCTCATCTGAAACAATATTTTCATCACCTTTTCTAAAAAAACTATTTGTTTTTACAGAAAATATATCTATAAATTTTTCTAATTTTTCTACATATGCATTTTTTATTTCTTCAACTAATATTTTTTTAGTTGAATTTTTTTTTACTTTTTTATCAAATATATCTAAAATAAAAAACATATCCTCTTTTAATAAATTTTCTAGTCCTTTTTCTAAGATAATGTCTTTTAGTATTTCTTTTTTTTCAATTTTTTCCATAATAATTTTTCTCCTTTAAAAAATATTTCCCTCTATTATACTATGTTTTTGCCTATTCTTTTATTTTTTTTATTACAATAAAAAAAGGGATTCAATTTTCACCCTGAAACCCTTTTTTATTTTTATAAATATTTATTCCATTCTTCCTCTTTAAAACCAACTAATACCCTGTCTTTTAAAACTAAAAGTGGTCTTTTTATAAGCATTCCATTAGAGGCTAATAAATTTAACATCTCTTCTTCTGTTGCAGTTGGAAGTACATCTTTTAATTTCAATTCTTTATAAACATTTCCACTTGTATTAAAAAACTTTTTAAGTGGTAACTCACTGAGCTTAAGATAATTTTTTAAATCTTCCACTGTTGGGATATTATCCACAATAGATATATCTTGAAATTTTACTCCTTTTATTTCTAAAAATTTTCTTGCTTTTACACAAGTACTGCATTTTCTATAGTTTATAAATAATATTTCCATATAATTTTATCCTCTACTTTTAATTTATTTTCCACAACATTTTTTATATTTTTTCCCTGAATTACAAGGACATGGTTCATTTTGACCTATTTTTTTTCCTTTCACGACTGTATTTTGAAGAGGCAAAATTCCTTTATATAACCAAGTTCCATTTACCTTCATAAATTCACTTTTTTCATGATGAACATGAATAGTTCCTTTTTCTTCATAGGTAGCTTTAAATTCAACTATTCCATAATCATCATCTTTTGTTCCTTTTTCTGTTGCTATTATTTCAAGTCCTAACCACTTAGATTCACGGGCCCATTTAGTTGTTCCTTCCACATCTAAGTCTTCATTGGTTTTGGGATTATGAGTTCCCAATATAAAATCTATATCTCCTCTTGTAAAAGCATCATATCTAGCTTCCATAAGTTCTCTAGCTGTTAAATAGTTGTTTATAATCATTTTTTATTCTCCTTAAAATGTTTTTTAGTAAGTTAATTATATCATATTTTTAATGGTTTAAAACCTTTTAATCTAAGAGCGTTAGACAAAACTGAAACAGAACTTATACTCATGGCCCCTCCTGCAATCATAGGGCTTAATAAAGGTCCTCCGAAAATATAAAGAAGCCCCATAGCCACAGGAATCCCTAGTATATTATACCCAAATGCCCAAAATAGATTTTGTTTTATATTGGTAATGGTTTCACGACTTAATTTAATAGCTGTGGAAACATCCTTTAAATCACTTCTCATTAAAACTATATCTGCAGACTCTATAGCTACATCTGTCCCAGAACCTATTGCAATTCCAACATCTGATACTGCAAGAGCTGGAGCATCATTTATTCCATCTCCTACCATGGCAACTTTTTTTCCATTTTTTTGAAGTTTTACAATTTCAAATGATTTTTCATGTGGAAGTACCTCAGAAAAAATTTTTGTTATTCCTACTTCTCTTCCTATAGCTTCAGCTGTTCTTTTATTATCTCCTGTAATCATAGCAACTTCTAACCCCATATTCTTTAACATTTGGATAGCTTCTTTGGAATTTTTTTTCACTGTATCTGCAACCGCTATTATCCCCATTAACTTACCATTTATCCCTATATACATTGGTGTTTTTCCTTCTTCTGCTAATCTATTAGATGTTTTTTCAAGTTGCTTTATTAAGATACCTTTTTTATCCATGAGTTTTTTATTACCTAAAATTATCTTATCATTTTTTATTTTAACTTCTATTCCATAACCAGGAATAGCACTAAACTCTTGAACTTTTACAAATTCTAAATTTTTATCTCTCATTTCTCTTACAATAGCTTCTCCAAGACTGTGTTCCGAACCTTTTTCTGCACTTCCAGCTATAATCAGAATTTCTTCTTGGCTTATTCCTTCCTCTACAATTATATCGGTTACTTTTGGTTTTCCTTCTGTTATTGTTCCAGTTTTATCTAAAACTACAACATTAATCTCATGTGCAATTTCTAAAGCTTCTCCACTTTTTATTAAAATTCCATATTCAGCACCTTTTCCAGTTGCAATCATAATAGCAGTTGGAGTTGCAAGTCCCAAAGCACAAGGACACGCTATAACTAAAACAGATATGAAAATTTCCAATGAAAAAGTTAAATCTTTTTTCACTAAAAACCATGCAAGTCCTGATACAATTGCAAGGATTATTACCACTGGTACAAAATATCCAGATACTGTATCTGCAAGTTTTGCTATTGGAGCTTTAGATCCCTGTGCTTCTTCCACTAGTTTTATTATTTGAGCTAGAGCAGTATCATCTCCTACTTTTGTAGCTCTATATTTAGCTGTTCCATTTTTATTTATACTAGCTCCGATTATTGTTGATCCAATATTTTTTTCCACTGGAATACTTTCTCCCGTTAGCATAGATTCATCTATAAGAGTTCTACCTTCTATTATAATTCCATCTACTGGTATTTTTTCTCCAGGTTTTATTATTATAATATCTCCAACTCTAACATCTTCCAATAAAACTATGATTTCTTGTCCATCTTTTTCTACTCTAGCTGTTTTAGGTGCTAAATCTATTAGTTTTTTTATAGCTTCTGAGGTTTTTCCTTTACTTACTGTCTCAAAATATTTCCCCAGTGTTATAAGTGTTAAAATTGTTGCAGCAGATTCAAAATATAATTTATGGACATAATTAATTTCCCCCATAAATATCTTTATAGTTGCAAATATTCCATATAAATATGCTGATAATGTTCCAATCGATATTAAGGAATCCATATTAGGACTTCCTTTTAATAATGTTTTTATTCCAACTTTATAAAATTTATATCCAACAAAAAGAACTGGTGTTGTCAATAAAATTTGTACTGCTACAAAGTTTTTAGGGCTTATTTCAGGAGATATTATATTAGGCAAGGTATACCCAACCATATGCCCCATGGAAACTATTAATAAAGGAATAGTGAAAATTGTTGATAATAAAAATCGTTTCCATAGAGAATTTTTTTCATCTTCTTTCATTTCCTCTATTTTTTTCTTATCTTTTTTTAATTCGCTATCTTCGTCAATTCCTTTATAACCAGCTTTTTCTATGGCTAAAATTATTTCATCTATAGTTAATTTTTTCTCATCAAATTTTATTGTAAGTTTTTCTGTTGCTAAATTTACATTGGCCTCCATTGTTCCTTCTAATTTTTTCACGACCCTTTCCACATGTCTAGAACAAGCAGAACAATTCATTCCTTCTATTCTAAATATTTTACTTTTCATTATCAATACCCCCTTATTTCCACTATATTATTTTAATTTATTCAATCATACCATCATTTCATTTTTTTATAAATAAAAAAAGATAAAACTCTTTGATTTTATCTTTTATTTATTTATTTATTTATTTATTTATTTATTTATTTATTTATTTATTTATT
>CAMTIW010000002.1 GCA_947072665.1 uncultured Fusobacteriaceae bacterium
GTTTTAGGAGTGAAAATAAAAATGAGAGATTATAGCACTAAAATGTATATAAATAAAAATAATTTAATAGGAAATATTAAATATTTAGAAAATCTAAGTAATAAAAAAATGTTACCTATTTTAAAAGCTAATGCCTATGGTCATGATATAAAATTAATAGCTAAAATTTTATATGAAAATAATTATAAAAATTTTGTTGTAGCTAGAGAAAGTGAAGCTAAAGATATAATGGATATAATAAATCAAAAAGATATAAAAATTTTAATTTTAGAAACAATAGAGGAGTTGGAAATTATAAAAAAAAATCCAACTTATATTATGGCAATAAATAATTTTGAAGAATTATTAAGGGCACTTAATTTCGGAATTTCATCACTTAAAATGAAATTAAAAATAGACTTTAATTTTGGAAGAAATGGAATACCTAAAGATGAAATAGTTAGATTAAAAAAACTAATAATAGATAAAAATCTTATTTTTAATGGGATCTTTGCACATCTTTTTTCTGTTGATTATGACGATGGAGTGAATATAATAAAAGAATTTGAAAATATTATAAATTATTTAGGAAAAGAGCGTTTTTCTATAATAGATATTCAGAACAGTATGGGTTTCAAATTTTTTAAATCCTATATAGTAACACATACTAGGATAGGAACTTATAATTATGGTCTTTATGAAGATGGAAATATAGAGAAAAACATAAAAAGGGTTGCTACTATAAAATCCAGGATTTCTTCAATTAAAAATGTAGAAGAATTAAAATATATAGCTTATGAAAAAAAAGAAAAATTTCAAAATAATGAATCAATAAAATTAATAGGGAAAATAAATTTTGGTTATGGCGACGGTTTTTTGAAATTTAATGAAGGGAGTTATGCCTTAATAAATGGTATTGAGTATAAAATAATTCAAATAAATATGGATAGTAGTTTTTTACAAATAGATGAAAATATTAATATATATGATGAAGTTGAGTTATATCACGATATTTATGAAGTTGAAAAACATACAAAATTAAAAGTTACTGAATTATTATCAATAATTAATGAAAGAATAGTTAGAAAAGAAATATAAAAATATGAGGAGAGAAAAATGAAAAATATAAAAATATGGTTGATATTTTTTATAGTGATAGGAATTTCTTTAAATGCAAATTCTATAAAAGAAAAGGAACTCTATGAATTTAGTTTACTAAATAAAAATGGGACCATTGTTTATTCCAAGGATAAAGTTACTAAAAATGCTTTAAATAACGGTGAAATAATTATGTTACCTTTGGTTTATAAAGAACCAAAAGAGATGTTTAGATCAACATGGGTAGCTAGTATTCAAAATTTACATTATCCTAAATTAAGAGATTCAAAAGACAGAAAAAAAGGGATTAGAAATAGTGTGAAAGAATTAAAAGAAGATTGGTTAGAAATATTGGATACGCATGAAAAATTAAATTTTAATGCAGTTATTTTTCAAGTAAGTCCAACTCTAGATGCAATTTATAAATCTAAGAATAGACCTTGGGGGGAGATGATAACTGGAAAGCAAGGAGTTGCACCTACTTGGGCTAATGATTTTGACCTAGTGGCTTGGATGATAGAAGAAACTCATAAAAGAGGAATGGAATTTCATGCTTGGTTCAATCCTTATAGAGTTACACATATTTCTAGCTTAAAAACTACAAAAGAAAAAGAACTTTCAAAATTAAGTAAGAATAATTTCGCCAAAAAAAATCCAGATTTAGTATATATATTTGACAATAAACTTTATTTGGACCCTGGACATGATAAGGTAATAAAACATATAACGGATACAGTGGGAGAATTTTTAGAAAAATATGATGTAGATGCAATTCATTTTGATGATTATTTCTATCCGTATAAGGTAGTAAGAGGAAATAAAACACTATATTTTGGAGATAAACTTGAAGATAGAGAAACTTTTAGAAATAATAATAGAAACTTTAAGTTTATAGAAAATATAAAATCACAGTCAGAATTAGAAAAATATAATATTGAGGTAAAAAAATGGAGAAGTGATAATAATGATAGAATGATTTCAGCTGTAAAAAATACCATTGATAGTTTTAATAAAAAATATAGTCGTTCAGTTCAATGGGGAATAAGTCCATTTGGAATATGGGAACATAAAGAAGATAATGAGAACGGGAGTGATACCGCTGCAAAATCTACTGCTTCCAAGCGAGATATCTATGCAGATACAAGAAAATGGGTACAAGAAGAAAAAATAGATTATATAATTCCACAAATATATTGGGAATTCACTCAAAAAGCAGCACCTTATGGGGAAATTGCTGAATGGTGGTCAAAACAAGTAAAGAATAAAAGAACTCAACTTTATATTGGACACGGAAGCTACAAACATGCTAATGCTGGTAGAGTTAAACCTTGGAAAAATTATGAAGAGATTCCTAATCAATTAAAATTTAATAGTAAATATCCTGAAATTCAAGGAAGTGTATTTTTTGGATATACTAATATAGTATATAATTCAAATGAAGGAAATAATTTAGGGATTATTATAACAAATAAGCATATAAGGGAACTAAAACAAAAATATTTTAAAAATAAAGTTTTAATTCCAGCTAAACCATGGTTAGATAAAAAAGTAACGGAAAATTTAAAAAATCTAAAAATAAAAAAACTAAAGAATAAAATTGAAATTACTTTTATAGACTCTTTAGACAATGATACTAGATTTTATGTTATATATGGATCTAATAAAAAAAATATTGATTTGAAAAATGGTAATAATATAATAAAAGTTGTGGGAAGAAATAGAAAATCAATACATCAAAAAATAATAATTGAGCTTGGTGATATAAAAAATAAAAATTATTTAGGAGTTTCTATTAAAGATAGAGCAGGGGTAGAATCTAAATTAATGGAATTAAAAATTAATTAATAAAATAAAAAAGGGGGAGAAGAGTGGAGTATACATTTTTAACATTTATAAGTCTAGGGACAGCATGTTTTATAGCAGCTTTCATAGATTCCATAGCAGGAGGTGGTGGACTTATAAGTCTTCCTGCTTATATGGCAGTTGGTATTCCACCACATATAGCACTGGGAACAAATAAAGTTTCTGCTATGTTTTCATCATTATCAAGTAGTATTAAGTTTTGGAGAGCGGGAAAGATTAATATTAGTATTTTAAAAAAATTAGTTCCATTTTCTTTTTTAGGTGCCATTGTAGGAGTAAAAGTTGTTCTTATTTTAGAGCAAAAATATTTATATCCAATTGCTTTTATACTTTTAATTCTTACTATATTTTATACTATTTACAATAAAAATTTAGGAGAAACTAATAGTTTTACAGGAGAAACCAAGGACAATATCCTTTCAGGAATAATTATGGCTTTTTTTCTAGGTTTTTATGATGGATTTTTTGGTCCAGGAACAGGATCTTTTTTAATATTTCTTCTTATTAAAATTTTTAAATTTGATTTTATTAATGCCAGTGGAAATTCTAAAATATTAAATCTAGGAAGTAATTTAGCCAGTGTAGGAATGTTTATTTATGCCGGAAAAGTAAATTATCTCTATGCTCTTTCCATGGCATTATTTATGGTTATAGGAGCACAAGTGGGTTCTAAATTTGCTATAATGAAAGGAAGTAAATTTATAAAACCATTTTTTTTAGTAATAACAATAATTGTAGCGTTAAAAATGGCAACTCAATTTATTGATTTTTCATTTTTATCTAATCTAATAAAATAAAAAATACTGATATCAGGGAAGGTTTAAATGGAATTAAATGTAAAAAAAGGGGGGTTGTTCACTTTGGCAATTCCTATACTTTTAGAACTGCTACTTATGACAGTTGTGGGAAATGTAGATATTATTATGGTTTCTAAATATAGTGATAAAGCCGTTGGAGTACTAGGTGGTATGAGCCAAGTAATGTATACACAAAATATACTTTTTAGTTTTATTTCCATAGGAACTGGAATTTTAATATCTCAATATATAGGTGCTAAAAATAAAAATAAAATTCAAGAGGTTATAGCAGTTTCTTTGGTATTAAATATAATATTTGGATTAGTTTTAGGAATAATTTATTGGTGGGGAAGTGAGTTTATTTTAACTAAAATAAAATTTACCCCAGAGTTAATTAGTATTGGATTAAATTATTTTAAGATAGTTGGAGGTATTTGTGTTTTTCAAGCTGTTACTCTTACAGCCACTTCAGCTTTAAGAAGTCACGGGCACACGAAAGAGACGTTGTATATAAATATAATTATAAATTTATTAAATGTTGTGGGAAATGGAATGTTTATATTTGGTTGGTTTGGTGCACCTATTTTAGGAGTGACAGGAGTTGGTATTGCAACTGTTTTTTCAAGAGGGGTAGGAATGATAATAGCACTTATTATTCTTTTAAAACTTTGTGATTTTAAAATTAATACTCGTTATTTGGTTCCATTCCCAAAAGATGTATTGAGACACATTACAAAAATTGGAATTCCTAGTGGAATGGAGCATTTGAGTTGGAGCATGGCACAAATAGTTATTTTAGCCATGGTAAATACCATGGGGACACCTACCATAGCAGCTAGAACATATTTAAATTTAATAGCTTCTTTTATGATGATGTTTTCCATAGCTTTGGGACAAGGAACAGCTATTGTCACAGGGAGATTAATAGGTGAAAAAAAAATTGATGAAGCTTATAATCAGTGTTTAAAAAGTGTAAAATTATCTCTTGGAGTAGCTTGTATTATTTCAATTTTTGTAATTATTTTTCAAAATACTATTATGGAGTTTTTCACAAAAGACCCAGAAATTATATCTATTGGAAAGAAAGTTTTTTGGACTTTTATTATTATAGAAACAGGGAGAACTTTTAATATAGTTATAATTAATTCACTCCATGCAGCAGGAGATGTTAAATTTCCAATGTTTGTAGGAATAGGTTGTATGTTTGGGGTTGCTGTTTCAATGTCATGGTTTCTAGGTGTTAAATTAGAATTAGCACTAGTTGGAATATGGCTTGCAAATTCTATGGATGAATGGATTAGAGCCATTATCATGTTGAAAAGATGGAAGAGTAAAAAATGGGAGAAAAAAGGTTTTATTTAAAAAATAAATGCTCCTCTTGTAGTGATTAACTATTACAAGAGGAGTAACTTCATATTAAGTTATTTATTTACTCTATTATATCTTTCAATTATTTTATTTGAATCAGAGATATTTTTATCAATAATTTTATCTATTGAAATTTTTCCTTCATAGTTTTTTTCCATAGCTTCAGTCATTTTATCTCTAAGTTCTGGAAAGACTCCTATAATTGCTCCTTGAGTTGCATAAGATGCTTTGGTTTCTTTTATCTCTGCAACAGCAGTCCCAAATTGTGGATATTTCTCTATATTTTTTATCATCTCTGGTGTATTATAAGAAGCTTTATTAACTGGATAATAACCTGTATTAATTGACCAATATGATTGAACATCTTTAGATATAGTATATTTTATGAAATCCCAAGCAGCTTTTTGAGTAGAATTAGCTGAAGAGTTTGTTATCCAAAGAGATGCACCTCCCACTACACTTCCATTGAAGTTACCAGTTTTATTTAAAATAAATCCTGTTCCAACTTCAAAATTAGCATTATTTATAATCCCTTTAATTCCAGCAGAAGAATCAAAATACATAGCCATTTTTCCAGCGGAGAATGCTGCTCTTATGGAGTCCCATTCTCTACCAAAGGATGTTGCAGAATCATCTTTGTACATTCCTCTTAAGAACTCAAAAATTTGTGATAATTCTTTTTGATATGAAACTGATGTGGGATTTTCATGGGTTCTACCGTTATCTTTATTAACAAAGAGAGCGCCATCATTAGCTAAAAATTGTTCTATAAACCAACTATACATCAGTATGGCCGATCCATATCTATCAATAGAACCATTATTATTTTTTTTAGTTAGTTTTTTTGAGTATTCAGCAAATTCAGTATAATTTTTTGGAGGAATATTTGGGTCTAAACCAGCTTCTTTAAAAGCATCTTTATTGTATATCATTACAGCTGTTGAACTATTAAAGGGCATTGAGTATAATTTTCCATCTACTTTATAGTAGTTTAAAAGAGCATCCTCTAATTGATTAATATCAAAATTATCTTTTTCAATAAATTTTTGCATAGGGGTTATAGCATCGCTTTTGTACATAAATGCTGTTGAAATATCATTCATCTGAATAAGAGTAGGAGCATCTTTTGTCCCAGAGATGGCTTTAAATTTGCTAATTGTTTCTTCATAAGAACCTTGATAAATCGCTTCAACTTCTACATTATTTTGAGAGTTATTGTAGTTTGTAACAATTTTATTTAGAGTAGTTTGAAGTTCCCCACTCATTGAGTGCCAAAATATTACTTTTTCTTTTGCTAAAAGAGTTGTAGATATAAATAAACATAATATTATTATTTTTTTTAAATTCATTATTTCTCCTTTTTTATATTAAATTATTCTTTTATTGCACCAGAAATCATTCCTTTTTCAAGTTGGCTTTGACCTAAAAATAAAACTAACAATGAAGGAATGATAACAATAACTACAGCTGCCATTAGTACTCCAAAATTTGTTCCTTCTTCTGATTTTATCATCTTTAATCCTATTTGAATTGTTCTAGATTCTGGTTTTGTTGAAATCATTAATGGCCATAGATACATATTCCAAATATTTAAGAATGAATAGATTCCCCAAGTACTAAGAATTCCCTTGGATAGTGGAAGAACAATTTTTAAATATATAAAACTATGATTACATCCATCAATTTTAGCTGCTTCTATCAGTGATTTATTTAAAGTTTTAAACTGTTGTATCATTAAAAATATTCCTAATCCATTAGCTAAAAATGGAAGTATTATTCCTAATTTTGTATTTAGTAGTCTCATCTTTAAAATTATAAAGTAATTTGGAATAAAAATTGCTTCCCAAGGGATAAATATGGAACACATTATGATTAAGAATATAATTTTTTTTTCTTTAAATTCTATGAAGACAAGAGCATAAGCTGTTAAGCTACATATAATAATTTGAACTATCATTGCTGTTAATGATGTAATTAGACTATTAAAAAAAAATTGAAACATAGGGACGTTTTTTAATAATTCTTTGTAATTCATTAGTTTTATTTCACTTGGTAATAATTTACCGCTTATAATATCTTTACTTGACATGAAACTAGATATAAAAGCATATATTATAGGAAAGAATACTATAATTGAGAAAACTATAAGTAAAGTATAAAGTATATATTTTTTCATTTTATTGGTAATGCACCTTCCTTTCTAGTTTAAACTTAACAATCATTATTATTGTAATTAATGTAAGTAAAAATAATCCTTGAGTACTAGCATAATCAAATCTATAATTACTAAAAGCTGTTTTATAAATACTGTATACTATAAAATTTGTAGAATTTGATGGACCACCACCTGTTAAGATGTCTACTTGACCAAAACTCTGAAAAGCTTTTAATGTTGTTACAATTAATAAATAGAATAAACTGGGACTTAGTAATGGAATTGTTATATTGAATAATTTTGCGAAATAATTAACTCCATCTATTTCACAACTTTCTTCTATTTCTTGACTTATATTTTGTAGTCCTGCAGTTAAAACTAAAAATCCAAAACCAATATTCATCCAAATAGTAGCAAAGGATATTGCCCAAATAGCATATGTGGAATTTGTAAACCAATTTATAGGTAAAATTCCAAAGAATTTTAAAATATCGTTTATTAAACCGATACTCGGATGAAATAAGAACAAGACTATACTTGAACTTGCAGATACAGATACTCCCATACTTGATGAGAATATTATTCTAAACAAATTTATACCTTTTAATTTTTCATTACATATTATAGCTAAAAATAAAGATAGAGCTATACTTAATATAACTGTGATTACTGAAAATTTTAAAGTTGCAAAGATACTTTCATAAAAAGATGAATCTGTTAATAATTCATAAAAATTTTCAAAACCTGCAAAATCAACTATTTGTCCTTTTGAATTTGTAAAGGAAAGAGAGTAGACAATGGTTTTTAATAGTGGATAGATATAAAATATTATTAATATTAGTAATGATGGTATAGAAAATAAAATTCCTGCTAAATTTTCTTTTTTTTTCATAAGTCCTCCCTATTAAACAGTTTATATTAATGATGTTAATTTTTTATAAAATTTATGTAAAAGTTGTGTAATTAAATGGGGAATAAAATAAAGCGATAGAAAAATTTTTAATTTTTCTATCGCTTTATTTTACTATTTATTATTATTTAATCTTCCATGTAGGCATTTTTAAAATAAACACCACCTAAAGGGGACTTTACCCATCCTTTAGCCTTTGGATTAGAATATACTATATTAGTATAATAATATAATGGAATAACTGGCATTTCATCCATTAAAATATTTTCTGCTTGGTGTAATAATGCTGTTCTTTTTTCTGGATTTTGTTCTTTTTGAGCTTCTTTAATAAATCTATCATAATCTGCATTTGTAAATCCAGCATCATTATTTCCACCACCAGTAACCCACATATCTAAGAAAGTCATAGGGTCGTTATAATCTGCAATCCAACCATGTCTGGCAATTTCATAATTTTTATTGGTTCTAGAAGTTTGGAAAACTGCCCATTCTTCATTTCTAAGTTCTATATTTAAACCTAAATTTTTCTTCCACATATCTTGAATAGCTTGAGCAATAATACCGTGGGATTCATTAGTATTATATGTAAATTTTATTGTAGGTAGAGAAGAAGGGTCAGAATAACCTGCTTCTGCTAGAAGTTTTTTAGCTTCATCTATCTGTGGTGAATCAGGAAAATAGGATTTTGTTGAAAATTCTTTTTCGTCAGTAGCTACAATACCTTTAGGTACAAAACTAAGCGCAGGAAGTTGTCCACCTTTAGAAACTTTCTCAACTAGAGTTTTTCTATCAATAGCAAGAGCTAAAGCTTTTCTAACTCTTTTATCTCCTAAAAATTTAGAAACTTCAGGAGGTGTATTTCCACTAACGTTAACAACATAAAAATATGTTCCAAGGTAAGGGTATAATTTAGCAACACCATTATTTAATAATGTTTCAATTTCACTTATTGGTGGAGCTTCTCCTATATCAAATTCTCCTGTTTGAAAAGCCCCAAGAGCAGTTTTTTCATCGATGATTTGATCAAATCTCAATTCATCAAGTTTAATAGCTGATAAATCCCAATAGTTATCATTTTTTACAAAAACTATATTTTCTTTAGGAGACCATGATTTAATTTTAAATGGTCCGTTTCCAATATATGTTTCTACTTTTGTAGCCCAAGCAGAATCTTTTTCAACAATATCTTCTCTAACAGGAAAATAAGCCGGAAAAGCAGTTAGAGCAAGGAAATAAGGAGTTGCTTGCTCCAAAGTAAGTTCAATAGTGTAATCATCTATTACTTTTATTCCTAAATCTTCAATTTTCGCTGTACCATTATAAAAATTTTCACCATTTTTAATATAGAAAAGTTGATATACATATTCCATAGCAGTTTCAGGTTTTAAACCTCTTCTCCAAGAGTATAAAAAATCATGGGCTGTTACGGATTTACCATCTGACCATTTACCGTTTTTTCTAAGAGAAAAAGTATAGATAGTACCATCATTAGAGATTTTTACAGACTCTGCAGCAGCAGGTACAGTTTTGGAATTTTCATCCACATAGAATAATCCTTCAAAGACATTACTAGCAACAATACTACCATCAACAGAAGTATTTAAATGTGGATCTAGAGTTTTAGGGTCCGCTCCTAGATTGTAAGACATTTTTTGTATTTTTTCACTTGATTCTACCTCTTTTTTCTCTCCACAACTAGTTAAAATAAATGCTAGTGATAATAAAATAAAAATAAAACTTAAAAATTTTTTCATAAATATCTCCCCCCTTAAAATAATTTTATTAATATAAGTGACATGCAACTTTATGATTTTTTTTAATTTCTTTTAAAATTGGTTCCTCTTGTTCACAAATTTCTTTAGCAAATTTACATCTGGATTTAAATCTGCAACCTGGTGGTGGATTTATTGGGGTTGGGATATCTCCTTCCAATATAATTCTTTCTTTTTTTTCAGTTAAATCAGGGTCAGGTATGGGGATTGCTGAAAGCAAAGCTCTAGTATATGGGTGATAAGGAGTTTCATAAATAGAATCACTGGTTGAGAGTTCAACTAATTTTCCTAGATACATAATGCCAACTCTATCTGAAATATGTTTTACCATGGATAAATCATGAGCAATGAAAAGATAGGTTAAGCCCAATTTCTTTTGTAAATCTTCTAACATATTCACAATTTGAGCTTGAATAGAAACATCTAGGGCTGAAATTGGTTCATCGCAAATAATAAACTCAGGATTAACAGCAAGAGCACGGGCTATTCCTATTCTTTGTCTTTGACCACCTGAAAATTCATGGGGGTATCTACTCATATGTGATGAATTTAAACCAACCATCTCTAAAATCTCTAATACTTTTTTATTTATTAAATTTGATGGATAAAGATTATGAATAATCATAGGTTCACCAACAATATCTCCCACTGTCTGTCTTGGATTAAGAGAGGCATAGGGGTCTTGAAAAATCATTTGAATTTTTTTTCTATAAGGTTGCATCTGCTCAAAGTTCAAATTAGTAATATCATTATTATTATATTTAATTTCACCACTGGTAGGTTCATAGAGTTTCAAAATAGTTCTTCCAAGAGTTGTTTTTCCACAACCAGATTCACCTACAAGACCTAAAGTTTCACCCTTTATTATTTCTAAACTAATATTATCCACAGCTTTTAAAATTTTTTTCTCTTTTTTAAATATGGATTTTTTTGGTTCAAAATATTTACAAATATTTTTTATTTCAACTAAAATTTTATTTTCCATGGAATTCATCACCTTTTATTTTGAATTTAATTTCAGGAGCCATTGGATCATTTAGCCAACAAGCAGCAGAATGTCCCTTTGATATTTCATATAAGGGTGGTAGAGAGTCTTTACAGACTATCATTGAATATTTACATCTCTGAAAAAATGGACAACCTTTAGGAGGGTTTAAAAGATCAGGTGGCTGTCCATCAATAGGATTTAATCTTTCTTTTTCTGCTCTTACTAGGTTAGGGATACTTTCTAAAAGACCAAGGGTATAGGGATGTCTTGTTCTATAAAAAATATCTTTTTTATCTCCTTGTTCTATGATTATTCCACCATACATAACATTTACTCTATCACAGATATCAGCAATAACTCCTAGGTCATGAGTTATTAAAATAATAGAAGTTCCCAATCTTTTTTTTATATCTTTCATGAGTTCTAAAATTTGTGCTTGGATAGTAACATCTAAAGCCGTTGTAGGTTCGTCAGCAATTAGAAGTTTAGGTTCACAAGCGAGTGCCATGGCTATCATTGCTCTTTGTCGCATCCCACCAGAAAATTCATGTGGGTATTGCTTCATTCTATCTTTAGGAGAAGGCATTCCAACTAATTCTAAAAGTTCAACTCCTCTTTGGAAAGCTTCTTTTCTAGTGTAGTTTCTATGCTCTATAAGAGGTTCCATTATTTGTTCTCCAACGGTTAATAAAAGGTTTAAAGAAGTCATGGGATCTTGAAATATCATGGAGATTTCATTACCTCTTATTTTATTCATTTCATTTTCTTTTAAATTTTTTATATCTTTCCCATTAAAAATAATTTCACCATCTTTTATTTTTCCATTGTCATCTAAAAGTTTCATAATACTCATCATGGTTACACTTTTTCCACAACCTGACTCTCCTACAATACCTATGACTTCACTTTTTTCAAGATTAAATGAAACTCCTCTAACAGCTTGAACTTCACCAAAGTTACTTTTAAATGAAGTTTTTAGGTTTTTAACTTCTAATAATTTCATAAAAATTTCCTCCCTTATTTTCTTATCTTAGGGTCTAATGCATCTCTTAAACCATCTCCTAACATATTAAATGAAAGAATAGTTAGGCAGATGGCTAGTGTTGGGAATAGTAGTTGATAGGGATAAAGTCTAAAACCACCTAATGCATCATTGGCAAGAGTTCCCCAAGATGCTGCAGGAGGGCTAATTCCTAACCCAATAAAGCTAAGAAAAGCCTCTGTAAATATAGCAGACGGAATTTGAAGCGTCAGTGTAACTATAATAGAACCCATGGTATTTGGAATTAGATGTTTAAAAAGAATTCTTTTATTTGAAGCACCTATTGTTTTTGCCGCTAAGATATATTCCTGTTGTTTTAAGGATAAAATTTCTCCTCTAACTATTCTAGCCATGCCTATCCAGTATGAAATAGCAAGGGCTATAATCATATTAAAAAAACCACCTTTTTCAAAAATAACCATAATTAAAATCACATAAATAGTCATGGGAATTGAGTATATAATATCCACTATTCTCATCATTAACATATCTACTTTTCCACCTAAATAGCCAGATATTCCCCCATAAACAATACCTATGAAAAGATTTAAAATAGAAGCAACAAAACCTATTGCCAGAGAGTATCTAGCGCCAAACATAACTCTAACAAAAAGGTCACGCCCTAGCTGGTCTGTTCCAAACCAATGAATTTTACTAGGTGGCATATTTGTCATACTTAGATTATTTGAAAATACATCAAATTGAGATACAATAGGTGTAAATATTGCAAATAAACAAATTAATAAAATAAAAACGAGTCCCATTAATGAGAGTTTATTTTGTTTTAACTTTCGCCAAGAATCTTGTTGGAAAGTTAATCCTTCTCTTAGAATGGTTTCTGTATTTTTTGAACTTGCAGGTACAAATGTAAAATCTAAATGTTTTTCATTAGCTATCATAAAATTCTCCCTTTTAGTCTTCTAATTTTATACGTGGGTCTATTACCACATATAGGATGTCAACAATTAAATTAGAAAGCATTAAAAATGCACTATAGAATATGGTAACACCCATAATCACAGTATAATCTCTATTGGTAATAGTTGTTACAAACTCACTTCCAAGTCCGGGAATTGCAAAAATTTTTTCAATTACAAAACTTCCAGTTAAAATACCTGCTACCAATGGTCCAAGATATGTAACTACAGGAATTAAAGTATTTCTAAGAGCATGTTTAATCATTATTTTATTTTTATTAAGTCCCTTTGCCCTAGCAGTTCTAATATAGTCAGATTTCATAACTTCCACTAATTTTGATCTGGTTAAACGGGAAATAAATGCTATGGAGTAACCAGAAAGAGCAATGGAAGGTAGTATATAAGATTGCCAAGTTTTGAGTCCCGTAATGGGTAACAGTCTTAATTTAACTCCAAAAATATACATGAAAAATACTCCAATAACAAATCCAGGTATGGTTACTCCTAAAGTAGATAAGACCATACAGAGGGAGTCTGGCCACTTATTAAAATTCAGTGCAGAAAGAATACCTAAAAAAACTCCAACAACTAGAGAAAGAACAACAGCAACGGCACCTAATTTAGCAGAAGTAGGAAATGAATAACCAATTATCCAGTTAACAGTTCTACCTTCTCTTTTCATACTTGGACCTAAATCTCCTTTGGAGAGATTAATAATATAATCTTTATATTGAATAATCATAGGTTTGTTTAGTCCAAATTTTTCTTCAATTTTAGCTTTAACTCTAGGTGGAAGATTTTTTTCTCCATCAAAAGGGCCACCAGGCATGAGTCTTAACAAAAAAAATGTTAAAGTAACAACAGTAAATAAGGTTAGTATACTAATCCATAATCTTTTCAAGATATAAAGAAACATAATTATCACATCCAATTAATTATTTTTATTTATGAACTAAAACAGTAAGTTGTTTCTATAAATATACAACTTTTTTAATAAAAAGTCAATAATAAACAAAATATATGTTTTTTTTAATATTTATTTAAAGAATGCTTAGAATTAAATAACAAAAAAATAGGAGATTAAGTTTAACTTATCTCCTATTTGTTATTGTTATTAATTAAAAAGATTAAGAAGGTCATCTTTGGATAGTTTTAAAAGGTTACCTTGATTACCATCAAATAGTTCTGTTACTATTTTTTTCTTATCTATTTTTAATTTATTAATTTTTTCTTCTATTGTTCCACTAGTAATAAGTTTTACAACTTGTACTGTTTTTTCTTGCCCTATTCTATGAGCTCTATCTGTTGCTTGATCTTCCACAGCAGGATTCCACCAAGGATCAAAGTGAATAACCACATCTGCCCCTGTTAGATTTAAACCTGTACCACCAGCTTTTAATGAAATCAAGAAAACATCAGCAGTACCGTTATTAAAGTTATTAACCAGACTCATTCTTTCTTTAGCAGAAGTTTTTCCATCTAAATAAAGATAGTTGAATTTGTTTTTAAATTCATTTTTTATGAGAGATAGCATCTCTGTAAATTGTGAAAATACTAAAACTCGATGACCAGAATCTTTATAATCAGCTAAAAGCTCCATGAGTAATTCTAATTTTGAACTGCCACCTTTGTAATTATCTATAAAAAGTTTAGGATGTGCACAAATTTGTCTAAGTCTTGTTAAAATAGCCAAAATTTTAAATTGTTTTTGTCCTTCATTTAATTCATTTAGTTCTTCAGAAATATTTTCTTTAACCTTGCTTAAATAAGAAAGATAAAGTTTTTTTTGTTCTTTATCTAACTCCACCATGAAATCAGTTTCAATTTTTTCTGGTAGTTCTTGAAGTACATCTTTTTTCATTCTTCTCAAAATAAAAGGATGAGTTAATGTTTTTAATTCCTCCATTCCATTAGTTTTAATATAGTGATTTTGAAAATTAGTATGAGTATTTAAATAACCTGGAAGAATAAAATCAAATAAGCTCCAAAGTTCCATAAGATTATTTTCAATAGGTGTTCCTGTAAGTGCTAGCTTTGTTTCACCTTTTAATTTTTTAACACATTGACCATTCTTTGAAAGAGGATTTTTTATAGCTTGAGCTTCATCTATAATAATATTTTTAAAAGATATATTTTCATATAATTCAATATCTCGTTGTAAAATACCATAAGAAGTTATTATTATACAGTTTTTATTAATATTATTTAAGATATCTTTTCTTTCGTTTTGCGTTCCAATAAGAGTTATTACCTCTAGGTGTGGAGCAAATTTTTGAAATTCATTTTTCCAGTTATAAACCAATGATTTAGGAGCTATAATTATAGTGGGGAATAAAGCTTTGCTCTGATTAATATCTATATAGACAATAGTTTGTAAAGTTTTTCCCAGTCCCATATCATCAGCTAAAATTCCACCAATACTCAATTTATTAAGTTTTTCTAGCCATTCTACTCCATATTTTTGGTATTCTCTTAACATGGAGTAGTTTTGAGGTATTTCAATTTTTTCTATATTATTTAAATTATTTGAAAAATCATTTAAATTTTCAGAAATCAATGCTCCCTTGATTTTGCTAAGACGCTCTTTGAAAAAATACGAATAATATTTCTCTCTTTTTATGAGACCTTGTTTAAGTTCACTCACATTGGGAGCTAAAACTGAAAATATATTATTAATTTCTTTTAAATTTGGCTCATCAATTTTTAGGATACTTCCATCTTTTAATCTAAAAAATTTCTTTTTTTCTTTTATAGCTTTAATATATTCTGGAAGAATACTTTTATCTATTCCCTCCAAAGAAAATTCAAATTCTAGAATACCTGTTTCTCCAATAGAACTACTGAGAGATAAAGAGGTAGTATTATATTTCATATTTTTTAAATTATTAGAATAATATACTTCATAATTTTTTTGAATATCTTGAATATTTTTATTCATAAAATTATAGATATTTTCCTCCCCTTCTAGGACATAAATATCATCAATATTTTTAATAAAATTTAAATTTAAAAGTTCAGGTTCAAGATTATTTGTATCTTCTATATCGTTTATTATAATATTTTTAATTTCTTTTGCACTTTTGCCATCATATAATGTTTCCAGATTTAAAGATATAGAATTTTTTTCATATTTATCTAAGTAAATTTTACGTTCAATATTTTTAGGAATATATACTTTTTTCTTTAACTTGTTACATAAGTTGACTTCCCCAAAATTTTTTATAACATTTATGACATCAGAAAGATTTTCATTACTTATTTCAAACTCATCAGTAGCTACACTATTTTTATGTTCACTAGTAATTAAATTCTTGAGTTGTTTTAATTTAATAATTTTATTTTTATCTGTAGGATAAATATCTACTGTTTCAGAACTAACATTAAAAATAACAACGGCAACATTATATAAGAATTCTATTTTTTTTAATTGATTAAGTCCAACTTTTATTTTTTCTTCTGTTTCATAAAAATTAAACTCAAGTTTTAATTCTTCATCATGAATTTTATAATACTTATTGGGTATAGTTTTAAAAATTTCAAAAATTTCATTTTCAAAAATCTCAGGAACAAAGAATCCATTACGAGTACTATATCTTTCAAGAAAAGAATAATATCTGTATTCTAATAATTTTGTATTAAAAGCTATTTCAAGAATCCTAGAATCAACATCATTGAAAAAATTAATTTTAGGATTATATTCTAAAAGCTTTCCAAAAGAAAATGTAGAAATTTTATACGAAGATAAAAAACTATCAAGTTTACTTGATAATTTATATTTTTTATTGCCAGGCTCTGAAATAGAAAGATTTATCTCTAAACTATTTTCAAAAGAATAAGCATTTTTTTTAGAAATAATAAAATTTTTATGTAGTAGTAAAAGTTTTTTGCTACTATCAGAAAATATTATATCAAAAAATTTATTTTTTTGTTCTATTATTCTTCGCTGTTCTTCTTTTATATAAATTGTTTTTTGATTTTTAGTAATCTCAACGGAATTAGTTAAGAAATTATGAGCTTCAGAAAATAAAGCTAAAGCAACAATATGTTTACACGGTGCACCCGTTCCTTCAAAATATGGACAGTTACAAATAAAATCCAAATTTTCCTTTTCTAAATAGGGGTCTAAAAAATCAAATTCATTTTCTCCATTAGAGACAATAAGAGTAGGAGTATATAGATAAGTTCCTCTAACTTCACCTTTAATTCCTAAAATATAGTCATTTATATTAGAAAAATATTTTAGGTCCTCTTCATTTAAGTATTCAGCATTCATAACATGTTTATCTTTAAAATATTGAACTCCTCTTTTCCAGACAGTTGAGTGTGTTCTATATTTTAAATTTTTGACAATATCTATTTTAATCACATCCTTTATCTTTTTAAATTTTTAATAAAAAACGAAATTTTAATTCTATTTAACCAAGATGATTTTTTTTTTAAATGTTTAGAAAAAATCAATTCCAAAATATGAAAACTTTCAATATTAATTATTTTAAAAGAGTCCACACAAGAAGCACAGTAACTAACTAGTTTTTTTGAAATAGCTTCTTTAGATGTTGAATTGAGAATTTTCATACCTATTTTATTATTAAGTACCATTAGCATATTTTTTTTTCCACAGCATTGAGATTTATTTTTATTATTTGTAAATTCAAGAATTTTTATACCCAATTGTTTTAGAATATTTCTAGTGGCAATATGGACTTCATTATTATTTCTAGAAGCACAAGGGTCATGTAAAATAAATTCTTGATTTTTTAAAATATTTATTTTATTTTTAGGAAAAAATTTATCTATAATTGGCCAGATAGATTTTATTTCATAATCAGTATATTTTTCTAGTGTATTGAAACAATTAGGGCAGGCAGTATATATAGTTTTTGTAGGATTTTTATTTAAAATTTTTGTTATTTTATTTAATCTAGATTTAAAATTTATACCATTTTCTACATAGAGAGAAGGTTTTCCACAGCAAAAACTACTTATCCCCATATTTTTATCTTTTATTTTTAATATTTTATATGTTTCTTTAATTATATCTGGATCTAGGCTCATAAGGGAACAACCAGGCCAAAATAATGATGATGCCTTTGTAGTAGATGCAAAAATTTTATTAAAGCTTAGAAGTTGATGTATAATAACAGGAAGTTCTTTTATTTTCATAAATTTCTCCTATAATACTAAAAAATTAAATATTTTTTTTATCACTAAATATTTTCTTTAACATATATATAATTATAGTTAATGAAAAAAGAATAAAAAGCCCAGTGATCGCAGTCTTAGCTCCACCTGTTAGCATACCACCAACATATGAATAAATTATTGTAGCTGGAAGCTGCCCAAGGCCTGTAGCTATGAAAAAAGATAAAAAGTTCAAAGAAGTGAGACCAGCTGCATAACTTACAATGTCAAAAGAAATAAAAGGTAGTAGTCTACAAACAAGGATAGTATAACTTCCATATTTTGAAAAAAATGTATCAATTTTTTTAATTGAAGATTTACCAGTAAGCTTTTCCACTGTATCTCGCCCTAAAATTCGCGAAATATAAAAACAAAGAGTAGCTCCTGTCATGGAACTAACCCAAGATAAAATAGCTCCTTGCCACCATCCAAATAAAGTAGCATTGGCAAAGGTAATTAAAAAGGCAGGAAGAGGAGCTACAATAGATTGAAAAATCATTAAAAGAAAAGAGATAAGTATTGCATATTTTCCATGACTATTAATAAATATTTTAATTTTCTCTGGATTAATAGTGAACATGAAAAAAATATTATTTATATATGAATATATAGTTTCATTCATAAAATAAAGAGCAAATAAAGTTAATAAAATACCTAATAAAAAATATTTTAAAGTTTTATTTTTTAACATTTTTTATCAGAGCTCCTGATGTCTTACAATATTTTTTTATTTTAAAAGTTTTTAACATGAATAAACTCCCTTAAATAGTTAATAGAATAATTTTAATAACAAATTTATTGTACAAGATTTGATATATAAGTGTCAATATAAAACTAAATAAAGAATCAAGGATGAGAATTAATATTTTGTTGACATAATAAAAAAAAATGATAAACTAGAAGAGTAAACGGTTACGCAAATTAAAAGGGGAATGTATGACAATAAAAGATATCGCAAAAAATTTAGATGTATCCATTGCAACTGTATCAAGAGCTATTAATGGAACTGGAAGAATAAAAAAAGAAACAAAGGAAAAAATATTAAATTATATACAAGAAATAAGATATATTCCAAATACTATAGCAATAAATTTTTCAAAACAAGAAAGTAGAAATATAGCTATAATTATTCCTGATATAGCTAATGTATTTTTTTCAAATTTAGTGAGCTGTATATGTAAGAGATATAAAGATAAAAATTATAATATTATATTATATAATACACTGAATAATATAAAAATTGAAGAGGATACAATAAAAAATATAGTGGGTCAAAGGGTTAATACTGTGATTGTAGTTCCAGTTTTAAGTGACTATGATGAAAATCCATTACTACCTATAATTGAAGCTAAAATTCCTTGTATTTTACTGGATAGAGATTTAGAAAACTTTAATATGAATGGAGTTTTTTTAGATAATTTTAAGGGTTCTTATGAGCTAACAAAACAACTTTTAAAGGAAGGACATAGAGAAATAGGGATTATAGTGGGAAAAGAGGAGATCACAAGTTCTGAAGAGAGATTAAAAGGCTATATAGAAGCTTTTAAGGAATTTCAAATAAAAGTTAAAGAGGAAAATATTTTTAGAGGTGAGTTTAATATAGAAACTGGAGAAAAAGGGATTCTTAATCTTTTAAAAAAAAATATAACAGCTCTTTATGCAATAAATAATCAAATATTTTTAGGAGCATTAAAAATATTAGTTAAAGAAAAAAAAGAGATAAGGCTAAGTTGTTTTGAAAATATTGAACTTTTAGATGTTTTAGATTTTGAGATTTTATCTTGTGAAATACCTTTAGAGAAAATTGTAGATGCATTGATTGGAATTTTTGAAAAAAAGATAAAAGAAAAAATTTATATAGAGCCGATATTAAAAATAAAAAAATAGGAGATTATAATGAAAAAAATTATTGTAATTGGAAGTATTAACATGGATTTAGTAACATTATGTGAAAGAGCGCCAAGAGGTGGAGAAACTCTTTTTGGAAAAGAATTTTTTCAAATTCCAGGAGGAAAGGGTGCTAATCAAGCAGTTGCTATGGGAAAACTAGAATCACAAGTAATAATGCTTGGAAAAGTTGGAAATGATAGTATGGGTGAAGAATTATTGAAGAGTATGAAACAAAATGGTGTTAATACCAACTATATTGAAAAAACTCAAGATTCTTCGGGAATTGCAAAAATTATTGTGGAACAAAATGGTGAAAATAGAATATTAGTTGTGCCAGGAGCTAATGGAGAGGTTGACATAGAGTATGTAAATAGATATATTGAATTATTAAAAGAAGCTGATTATATAGTAGCACAATTGGAAATCCCTATTGAAACTGTTAAATATGTTTTTAAAAAGGCACATGAATTAAAAAAAATAACTATACTAAATCCAGCTCCTGCAATAGAATTAGATGATGAAATAATAAAATATTCAGATTATATTATACCGAATGAAACAGAATTAGAAATATTAACAGGAGTTAAAATAGTAGACAGTGAGTCTACAAAAATAGCGGCTAATATTTTAATTGAAAAAGGTGTAAAAAATCTTATAGTTACATTGGGAAGTAAAGGGTGTAGGGTTATAAATAAAAAATTAGATATATTTATTTCCGCATTTAAAGTAAATGCTATTGATACGACAGCAGCTGGAGATAGTTTTATAGGTGGTTTTTTAAATGCAATATCACAGGGCTTAAAAATTGAAGAAGCTGTTGAGAGAGGAACTACAGTAGCTGCAATTTCTGTAACAAGAAGGGGAGCACAAACATCTCTCCCGACATTAAAAGAAGTTTTAGAGTATAAAGGAGAAAAAAAATGAAAAAAATAGGAATGCTAAATAGTGAACTTAGTTATGAAATTTCAAAACTGGGGCATACACAACATATTACTCTTTGTGATGCAGGACTTCCTATTCCCAAAACAGTAAAAAGAATAGATTTAGCAGTAACCAAAGGATTACCTAGCTTTATTCAAGTTTTAGAGCCAATTTTATTTGAAATGAAAGTTGAAGAAATTATTTTAGCCAGTGAGATAGAAGAAATTAATCCTGATATGTTAAAAGGTATTAAAGATATTTTTAAATTAAATAATATAGAAGTAAAAATTACAATGGTATCACATGAAGAATTAAAAGAATTAACTTATAGCAGTGAAGCAATTGTAAGAACAGGAGAATGTTCTCCCTATGCAAATGTAATATTAAAATCAGGTGTTGTATTTTAAAAGATTAGGGAGTGCTTAAAAATGAATAAAGAATTAGTTTTAGAAATGAAAAATATAGTGAAAACATTTCCAGGAGTTAAGGCTTTAGATGGTGCAAATCTCAATGCCTATCGGGGAAGAGCAATGGCTCTTATGGGAGAAAATGGAGCTGGGAAATCAACTTTAATGAAAATAATGACAGGAATTTATGAGAAAGATTCAGGTGAAGTTATCTATAATAAAGAGAGTGTTGTTTTTAAAGATTCCAAAGATTCACAAAATTCAGGGATAGCAATAATACATCAAGAATTAAATTTAATTTCTGAGCTAAGTATAACAGAGAATATTTTTTTAGGAAGAGAATTAACTAATTCATGGGGGAAAATAGATTGGAACCTTATGCATAAAGAAGCTAGAGAAATGTTAGATATGATAAACATTGGAGACAGTGAAAAAAAACTAATAAAAGAATTAACAATAGGAACAATGCAAATGGTGGAGATAGCAAAAGCTCTTTCTCAAAATGCTAAACTTATTGTTATGGATGAACCAACAGATGCGTTAACAGATAAGGAAACAGAAAGTTTATTTAAAGTTATAAGAAACTTAAAAAAAGAGGGAAAAAGTATAATTTATATTTCTCATAGACTAAAAGAAATCCCAGAGATTTGTGAAGATATAACAATATTAAGAGATGGAAAATTTGTTTGTGAAGCAGAAGTAAAAGATATTGACGAAAATTTTATAATAGAAAAAATGGTAGGAAGAACTTTAACAGAACAGTTTCCACATGTAAAAGTTAAATTAGGGAAAGAAGTTTTAAGAGTTGAAAATTTAAATGGTAAAAAAGTAAAGAATAGTAGTTTCTCAATTAGAGAGGGAGAAGTATTAGGCTTTGCAGGTCTCATGGGTTCTGGTAGAACAGAACTGGCAAGAACAGTGTATGGTTATACCAAAAGCAGTTCTGGAAAAATATTTATAGATAATAAAGAGATAAAAATAAATTCAGCCAAAGATGGAGTAAAAAATGGAATTGCCTATGTTTCTGAAGATAGAAAAGGAGACGGGTTAATATTGGACTTAAGTGTTATGGAGAATATGACGCTTTCATCTTTAAATAAAATTTCATCAACATTTAAAATAAATAAAAAAAATGAAATTATAGAAGTTGAAGACTATATAAAAAAATTTAATATAAAGACACCTCATATATATCAAATTATAAAAAATTTAAGTGGAGGAAATCAGCAGAAAGTTGCTATCGCAAAAGCTCTTTTGACTAATCCTAAAGTACTTATATTAGATGAACCAACTAGAGGGGTAGATGTAGGGGCTAAAAAAGAGATTTATGATGTTATTAATAAATTAAAAAAAGAAGGATTAAGTATAATAATAATATCTTCTGAAATGCCAGAAATATTAGGATTAAGTGACAGAATATTAGTACTTCATGAACAGAAAATAATGAATGATTTTCCAATAGAAGAAGCTACTCAAGAAAAAATAATGAGAAATGCTGTAGGAGTGAAATAATGATAAAAAAAATATGGAATAACAAACCACTAATAGGATTAATTGTATTTTCAATAATAGTTTCAATAATAAATCCAAGATTTTTAAGTATACCAAATATAATGAATGTTTTGAGACAAACTTCTGTAAATTCAGTAATTGCAATTGGAATGACATTAATTATTTTAACTGGTGGAATAGACCTTTCAGTAGGTTCTATATTAGCATTTTGCGGTGCTATTATGGCTAGTTTAATAGGAAGTGGTTTAAATTCAGTTATAGCAATTATTTTATCACTTATTCTAGGTGGAGTTTTTGGTCTTGCAAATGGGGTTTTGGTCTCTAAATATAAATTACAACCATTTATAGTAACATTAGTAACAATGACATTACTTAGAGGGGCTACACTTGTCTTTACCAATGGGAAACCTATTTCTATTCCTAATGGTGGTGATTTATTTGATAATATAGGAGGAGGATATATTTTTGGTATCCCAGTTCCTATATATATAATGTTAGTTCTTTTTGTGATTGTTAACTATATTTTAAATAATACTAAATTTGGACGTTATATATATGCAGTAGGTGGAAATGAAGAAGCTACAAAATTATCAGGAATAAATACAGATAAAGTTAAAGTTTATGTCTATGCCTTAGGTGGTTTTTTTGCCGCATTAGCAGGAGTTATAGTTACTTCACGTCTGGGGTCAGCTCAACCAACAGCAGGATCAGGTTATGAATTAGATGCAATAGCTGCGGTTGTTTTAGGAGGGACATCTCTTTCTGGAGGGTATGGAAAAATTGCAGGGACAGCACTAGGAGCAGTTATAATTGGAGTTTTAGCTAATGCTTTAAATTTATTGGATGTTTCTTCTTATTATCAAATGATGGTGAAAGCCTTAGTAATATTAATTGCAGTTTCTATAGATAAAAAATCTAAGAAATAACTATAAAAAAGGGGTGGTATTTATGAAAAAAATATTTATTATGTCGGCATTAATATTTGGTTTGTTTACAGTTTCACAAGGAGCAGGAAAGATAGGATTAGTTGTATCTACTCAAGATAATCCATTTTTTGTAACATTAAAAGAAGGAGCAGAGGAAAAAGCTAAAGAATTAGGTTATGATTTAGTTGTTTTAGATTCTCAAAATGATCCTTCAAAAGAACTTGGAAATGTTGAGGATTTATTAGTAAAAGGAATAGATGTTTTATTAATTAATCCAACTGATTCAGATGCAGTGGGAGCTGCAATTAAAGCTGCTAATAGAGCTAAAGTTCCAGTGGTAACATTGGATAGAGGAGCTAATAGTGGAAAGATAACTTCTCATGTAGCTTCTGATAATATTGCAGGAGGTTTTTTAGCAGGAGAATTTTTAGAAAAAGAATTAAATGGAAAAGGAAAAATTGTTGAATTAGAAGGGATACCAGGAACAACTGCAGCAAGAGATAGAGGAAAAGGTTTTAATGATGCTATATCTGGAAAATTAGATGTAGTAGCCAGACAAACAGCAGATTTTGATAGAACTAAAGGACTTACAGTAATGGAGAATATTCTTCAAGCTCAACCAGAAGTGAATGGAATTTTTGCTCATAATGATGAAATGGCATTGGGAGCTTTAAAAGCTGTAGAATCTTCAGGAAGAAAAAATATTATTATTATTGGATTTGATGCAACATCTGATGCTATAAAATCGGTAAAAGATGGAGGAATTACTGGTACAGTAGCACAAAAACCTTTAAAAATAGGTTCTATGGGTGTGGAAATTGCAGATAAAATAATGAAAAAAGAAAAAGTAGATGCTAATATACCAGTTGAATTAGAATTAATAATTAAAAACTAAAAAATATTATTTCAATATAAACTGAAAAATATTATAAATTTAATTTTATAATATTTTTTTTTTAAAATTAAAAAAATAAAATCAAAATATAGATATTTGAAAATAAAATTTGATAATTAATGCTTATATTTAATAGGAAATATAGATAATATACAATATATATATATAAATGAAAAAAATCTAAAAATGGAATAAAACTGTTTGTTTTTATTAAGAAATTTATGTATACTAAAAGATATAAAAGAATTAAAAAAAATATTGGGGGTATTTAAAATGGAATTATCGAATAGAATAAAAAGATTGAGAACTTCTCCTGTTAGAAAACTTGTTACTTATAGTGAAGCAGCAACTAAAGCAGGAAAAAAATTATATTATTTAAATATAGGTCAACCAGATATAGAAACACCTAAAGTATTTTTTGAAGCAATAGCAAATTATAGAGAACCCGTTTTAAAGTATGCTCATTCAGCAGGATTAAAAGAATTGAGAGAAGGAATCCAAAAATATTATGAGAGAAAAGATATGAATTATTTATTGGATGAAATATTAATAGTAAATGGAGGTAGTGAAGCTCTTCAATTTGTATTGATGTCTGTTTGTGATGAAGATGATGAAATTTTAATAGCTGAACCTTACTATGCAAATTATAATAGTTTTTTTGATACTCTTAAAATTAAATTAAATGCAGTAAGAACATATGCTGAAAGTGGATTTCATTTACCTTCTTTAGAAGAAATGGAAGCTAAAATAACAAAAAAAACTAAAGCAATAATGCTATCAAATCCAGGAAATCCAACTGGAGTTGTTTACACAAAAGATGAAATGGAAAGAATTGCAATTTTAGCTAAAAAATATAATTTATATATAATTAGTGATGAAGTTTACAGAGAGTTTGTTTATGGAGATAATAAAGCAATAAGTTTTGGAACATATAAAGATCTTGAGCAAAATGTTATAATTATTGACTCTATTTCTAAAAGATATTCAGCTTGTGGAGCAAGAGTAGGTTGTGTAATAAGTAAGAATAAAGAGTTTATGAAAGTAATATATAAACTTTGTCAATCTAGATTATCTGTTCCAACTCTAGAAATGGTGGGTGCTACTGCATTGTACGCGCTTCCAGATGACTATTTAGAAAAAGCAAAATTTGAATATGGAAAGAGAAGAAATGTGATATTTCAAGAATTATCTAAAATGGAGGGAGTAACAACAAGAGAACCAGAGGGAGCTTTTTATGCAGTTGTAAAACTACCTATAAAAAGTGCTGAAGAGTTTGTTATATGGTTACTTACAGATTTTGATATAGATGGAGAATCAATAACATTGACTCCAGTAGAAGGCTTCTATTCAACTCCTGGTGTAGGATTAGACGAAGTAAGAATATCTTATGCTATAAAAGAAGAAGATTTAATAAAAGCTATGAAAATATTAAGAGAAGGATTAATTAAATATAGAAATAGATAAAAATAAGTAAAAAAAGGTGAGAGATGAAAGTAATAAAAGCAAAATCTGCAAGAGAACAAGTTTATGAAAAATTAAAAGAAATGATAAGTGAAGGAAAAATATCTCAAGGTCAAAGAATAGTTGAATTAGAATATGCAGATTATTTTAAAACTAGTAGAACTCCCATAAGAGAAGCTATAAGAATGTTGGAATTAGAAGGATTATTAGAAGAGAATTCAAATGGTGGAATGTCTGTAAAAAAAATAACAGAAAAAGATATTTTAGAAATTTTTCAAATAAGAATAGCTTTGGAAAGTATTATTTTAAAAGAAATAATTGATAAGAATAATAAAAATAATATTAAAAAATTAGAGAAAATAATAAATAAAACAAAAGAAAGTATAGATAAGAATTATAGTGCGAGCAATATTTTTAAACTATTTTCTGAGTTTAACGAAACTCTTTATAGTATTTCTGAATATTCTAGAGTTGTAAATTTAATAAAAAATATAAATATGTATCTAAAAATATTTAGACGTTATTCAGTTGAAGATTTAGAGAGAAGATTATTTGCATATGGTGAGCATTGTGCAATTGTAGAGGCACTAAAAAATAATGATATAGAGACAGCTTTAGCATTAAATGAGAAACATCTTAAGAGTTCAAGAGATTTTTTGATTAAAAATTTAGACGAAAAAAAATAAAAAAACAAAAATAAACTTTAACATTTTCTATGGTTAAAGTTTATTTTGTATAATTTGTGAAAGAATTGTTGACAAAATAGAGGTATTAGTAATATAATTTACGGTATACAGTATACAATGAAAATTAGAAAAATTAGTAATTTATAATTAAGATAAAATTAGGAGGATGATTTTTTGGATAAGTTAAAAATAACGGAAACAGTATTAAGAGATGGACACCAATCTCTTATAGCAACTAGATTAAGAACGGATGAAATATTACCAATATTAGAAAAAATGGATCAAGTTGGTTATTATGCTTTAGAAGTTTGGGGAGGAGCTACATTTGATGCTTGTATAAGATTTTTAGATGAAGACCCATGGGAAAGATTAAGAGAAATAAAAAAAAGAGTTAAAAATACAAAACTTCAAATGCTATTAAGAGGTCAAAATTTATTAGGATACAGACATTATGGTGATGATATAGTTGAAAAATTTGTAGAAAAATCAATAACAAATGGAATAGATATTATAAGAATATTTGATGCTTTAAATGATTTAAGAAATATAAAAGTAGCAGCAGCAGCAACTAAAAAATTTGGTGGACATTGTCAAATTGCTATTTCTTATACGATAAGTCCGGTTCATACTACTGAATACTATAAAAAATTAGCCAAAGATATAGATGAAATGGGAGCAGATTCCATTGCAATAAAAGATATGGCAGGAATATTACTTCCAGAATACGGCTATGAATTAATAAAAGCTATAAAAACTGTTACCAATCTTCCATTAGAACTTCATACTCATGCTACTAGTGGAATATCAGAGATGCTTTATCAAAAAGCTATAGAAGCAGGAATAGATATTATAGACACAGCAATTTCAACTTTTGCAGGGGGAACATCTCAACCAGCAACAGAATCAATAGTGAGAGCTCTAAAAGGAACAGAAAGAGATCCTGGACTTAATTTGACTTTATTAAAAGAGATTGCAGAATATTTTAAACCTATAAGAAAAAAATATATAGATGATGGTACTTTAAATCCTCAAGCCTTATTTACGGAACCAAGTATTTTAGAGTATCAACTTCCTGGAGGAATGTTATCAAATTTAGTATCTCAACTTACAGCTCAAAAAGCGGCTAATAGATATGAGGAAGTTTTAAGAGAGATTCCAAAGGTTCGAGAGGATTTAGGTTTTCCACCTTTAGTAACTCCTTTGAGTCAAATGGTAGGAACACAGGCTGTATTTAATGTATTATCAGGTGAAAGATATAAAATGGTTCCAAAAGAAATAAAAGATTTTGTAAAAGGATTATATGGAAAATCTCCAGCACCTATGAATGCAGAGATTGTACATAAAATAATAGGAGATGAAGTTCCTTATACAGGGAGACCAGCTGATTTATTAGGACCTGAGTTAGAAACTTTAAAATTAGAAATAGGAACACTAGCTAAAACTGATGAAGATGTACTTATTTATGCAATGTTCCCTCAAATAGGAAAAGGATATCTTGAGAATAGAGAAAAACCTAAAAATATTATTCAAGAAACAAAAGTACAACATATAAATATTGTATTTTAATAAAAAATAAGTGAGATAAATTCTCAGAAAGGAAGGAAAATATGAATAGTTTATTCGGAGCAGAAATATCTGTGTATGAATCTCTTATAGTAACTGCTATATGCATGGGGATAGTTTTTAGTGTTTTAATTATAATTTCAGGAGTTTTAACATTGTTTAAATTTATTCCCGCAGAAGTTATTGTGAAAAAAAATATTTCCAAAACTACTAAAATAGAATCTACTTTAGTAAAGGAAAATAAAAAATTTGATGTAAATGAAATAAAAGATGAAAAAATGGTTGTAGCTATGTTAGTTGCATCTATGGAAGCAGCAGCAGAAAACGAAAATGCCTATGTTAGAGTAAAATCAATAAGAGAACTATAAAATAAAATACTAAAAAAGGAGATATTAGAATGATAAAAGTATATAAAATTAAGGTTGCAGATAAAGTTTATGAGGTAGAAGTAGAATCTATAACTGAAAAAGAAGGGACAGTAGTTTCTCAAGAGAAAAAAGAAACAATAGCTCCAAAAGTAGCAGTACAAGCTGGAGGAATAAAAATAGAATCTCCAATGCAAGGATTAATAATTGAAATATTAGTAAAAGTAGGAGATACCGTAAAAGCTGGTGATACAGTTGCAACACTTGAGGCTATGAAAATGGAAAATCCTATAGTAGCACCTCAAGATGGAACGATAACTTCAATTACAGCATCTAAAGGAGATACTGTAGACGGTGGAGATTTACTAATAACTTTAGCATAATAATAAAAGAAAAAAGGAGTATATAATGGAGTTGTTGAAAAACTTATATTCTACTACAGGTCTTGCTCTTATGACAATAGAACAAGCAATTATGATAGTAGTAGCATTATTTTTAATATATTTAGCAGTAAAAAAACAGTATGAACCTTATCTATTACTTCCAATATCTTTTGGAATGTTTTTAGTTAACTTTCCTTCACCAATAAATGAAGGACTTATGGAACCAGGTGGACTTTTATATATTTTATATCAAGGTGTAAAAATGGGAGTTTATCCTCCTCTAATTTTCTTAGCAATAGGAGCAAGTACAGATTTTGGACCACTTATTGCTAACCCTAAAAGTTTACTTTTAGGAGCAGCAGCTCAATTTGGAATTTTTGGAGCTTTTATTGGAGCAACTTTACTTGGAATGACAGGAGCAGAAGCGGCGTCTGTAGGAATAATCGGTGGAGCAGATGGTCCAACAGCTATTTATTTAACATCTAAATTAGCACCACATATGTTGGGACCAATAGCAGTTGCTGCTTATTCATATATGGCTTTGGTACCAGTTATTCAGCCACCAATTATAAAGCTTTTTACAACCAAAGAGGAAAGACAAATAAAAATGACACAGCTTAGAACTGTTTCAAAAAGAGAGAAAATTGTATTTCCAGTTATTGTGTCAGGAGTTGTAATTTTAATGATTCCATCTTCAGCACCTCTTATTGGGATGTTAATGTTTGGAAACTTAGCTAAAGAATGTGGACTTGTTCCTAATTTAGTTGAACATATGAAAGGTTCTTTAATGTATATAATAACTATTTTTATTGGAATAACAGTTGGAGCGACTACAAGTGCAGAAGCATTTTTAAATATAGCAACAATAAAAATAATTATACTTGGACTTTTTGCTTTCTGTTTTGGAACTTCAGCAGGAGTAATTTCAGGGAAAATTATGTGTAAATTAAGTGGTGGAAAAATTAATCCTATGATAGGAGCAGCAGGAGTAAGTGCAGTGCCCATGGCAGCGAGAGTTGTTCAAAAAATAGGTCAAGAAGAGAATCCTAGTAATTTTTTACTTATGCATGCAATGGGACCAAATGTTGCAGGTGTTATTGGTTCAGCAGTAGCAGCAGGAGTTCTTTTAGCAATATTTAAATAATTTTTTTATATTAATAATCAAAAAATTAAAAAAGGAGTTGAAACATGAAGTTGAAAGTAAAATCAATTGCTGGAACTTTAGAATCTAGTGATATTCAAATTATGGTAGAACCAATTACTGAATTAGGAATATTAATAAATTTAGAAAGTGTAGTTATGGGACAGTACGAAGAGGATATTAGAAATGTAATTTTAGAAACTGCTGAGGAAATGGGTATTACATCAGCAAAAATTTATGCTAATGATAAAGGGGCTATATCAGCTGTTATTAAAAGTAGAGTTCAAACGGCTCTTCATAGATCATCACAGCAGGAGAAATTTATATGGGCAAAAGGAGGGAATAAATAATGAAATTAAGACGTTCAATGCTTTTTGTTCCTGGAAATAATCCTGCAATAATAAAAGATGTTCATATTTATAAACCTGATGCTATAATGTTCGATTTAGAAGATGCCATTGCAGTGACTGAAAAAGATTCAGCAAGATTTTTAGTATATAATATGATTAATAAATTTAGAGATTACTATAAGAAATTTAATATAGAAACTGTAGTTAGAATAAATGCTTTAGATACTGCTTATGGAGTAGAAGATTTAGAGTTTATAGTGAGAGCTCAACCAGATGTAATAAGACTTCCAAAGACAGAAACAGCCCAAGATATTTTAGATGTAGAAGCACATATAGCAAGAATTGAAGCAGAGATTGGAATTCCAGTTGGAACAACAAAAATGATGGCAGCAATAGAAAGTCCATTAGGGGCATTTAATGCTCGTGAAATATCTGTATCAACAAAAAGATTAATAGGAATAGCTATTGGTGGAGAAGACTATGTAACTAGTATGAAAACTAATAGATCTCCTGAGGGAATAGAATTATTAGCAGCTAGAAGTATGATAGTTATGGCTGCAAGAGTAGCAGGAATAGCAGCTCTTGACACAGTTTATTCAGATGTTAATAATGATGAAGGATTTTTAAGAGAAGCTAATTTAATTAAGCAGATGGGATTTGATGGAAAATCTTTAATTCATCCAAGACAAGTTGAACTTGTTCATGGTGTTTATACTCCAAAAGAAATAGATATAAGAAAAGCTAATAAAATAATAACTGCTACAGCAGAAGCGGAAGCAGCAGGATTAGGAGTATTCACTGTGGATGGAAAAATGGTTGATAGACCTATAATTGAAAGAGCTAAGCATGTATTAGCACTGGCTAAAGCAGCTGGAGTAAATGTAGGAGGTAGTAACTAATATGGAAAATAAAAGAATAACCAATGAATTATTAAAAACTATAAAAGGATATGCAAATAGAGAAGCATATGTTTCACCCTTTGCATTTCAGCCAGAAGGAACAGTTATAGAAGCTTTAGAGCTTAAAGATCAAGTTAAAAGAACTAAAATTATAGATACTTTGGAAGAGGCTATAAAACTTTCTGGATTAAAAGATGGTATGACTATATCTTTCCATCATCATTTTAGAAATGGTGATAAAGTATTACCTATGGTTATGAAAAAACTAGCTGAAATGGGCTTTAAAAATCTTAGAGTAGCATCAAGTTCTTTAACAGCAGCTCATGTTTGTTTAGTAGATTATATAAAAGATGGTGTAGTAAATAGAATAGAGTCTAGTGGTGTTAGAGGGAAGCTTGCAATAGCGATTTCTGATGGGATTTTAGGAGATTATCCAGCTGTTATTCGTTCACATGGTGGAAGAGCAAGAGCAGTAGTGTCTGGAGATTTAAAAATAGATGTAGCATTTTTAGGGGCTCCATCTTCAGATTGTATGGGAAATTCAAATGGAGTATTAGGAAAATCTATTTGTGGTTCTCTAGGTTATGCAAAAGTAGATGCAGCACATGCAGAAAAAGTTGTTATTATAACAGATACTTTAGTTGACTATCCAAATCATCCAATTAGTATTCCACAAACAGATGTTGATTATGTAGTAGTAGTAGATGAAATTGGAGATTCTTCAGGAATTATGTCTGGTGCAACTAGATTTACATCTAATCCAAAAGAGTTATTAATGGCTAAAAAAGTATTGGAAACAATGTTAGCGTCTGGATTATTTCAAGATGGATTTTCTATGCAAACAGGTTCAGGTGGAGCTTCTTTAGCAGTTACAAGATTTATAAGAGAAGAATTGATAAAAAGAGATATGAAATGTAGTTATGCACTGGGTGGAATAACAAAAGCTTTCGTGGATCTATTAGAAGAAGGATTAGTTGGAAAACTGTTTGATACTCAAAGTTTTGATTTAGGTGCAGCAGAATCAGTGGGTAGAAATGCAAGACATGAAGAAGTTAGTGCAGATTTTTATGCAAATCCATTCAATGCTTCTCCAGCAGTGAATAAATTAGATTTTGTTGTTTTAAGTGCTTTAGAAGTGGATAAAGATTTTAATGTAAATGTAATATCTGGTTCTGATGGAGTAATAAGAGAAGCATCTGGTGGACATTCAGATACAGCAGCAGCAGCAAAAATGTCTATAATAGTAGTTCCATTGGTAAGAGGAAGAATGGCTACTCTTATGGATAGAGTTACAACAATAGTTACACCAGGAAGTACTGTAGATGTAGTAGTAACTGACTATGGTGTAGTAGTAAATCCTAGAAGAATAGATTTAATAGAAAAGTTTAAAGAATCTGGAATAGACTTGAAAACTATGGAAGAATTGAGAGAAATTGCTGAATTTATCGTTGGAAAACCTAAGGCAATAGAGTTTACAGATAAAGTTGTAGCAGTGGTTGAATATAGAGATGGAACTATTATTGATGTGGTAAGACAAATCAAAAGGTAGATAAAAAAAACAAAAAATATAGGGGGAAAAAAGAAAAATGGCTAAAAATTTTAAAGAACTTTTTGATAACAAAGAGTTTAAATGGGGAGGATTAAATCCTACTTTATTTGCTATTATGTTAGTGGTAGTGGGGATTATAGTATATATGCCTTTTGGTGGGAAACCAGCAGGAGCATTTTTAAGACCTAACTTTTTAATAATGTTATCTATATTGGCTGTTTACGGTTTACTATTTGGAGAAATTGGAGATAGAATTCCTATTTGGAATGAATATGTAGGTGGAGGAACGGTACTGGTGTTCTTTGCATCAGCAGTTATGGGAACTTATGAATTAGTTCCAGCAAAAACATTAAAAGCAATAGAGGTTTTTTATAATGGTTCTTCTGTAAACTTCTTGGAATTATTTATTCCAGCATTGATAGTAGGTTCAGTTTTAACAGTTAATAGAAAGTCACTAATTAAATCTATAGCTGGTTATATCCCTTTGATACTTATTGGTGTAGCAGGAGCAATGACAGGGGGAATTTTAGTAGGATTATTATTTGGAAAAGAGCCATTAGATGTAGTTATGAACTATGTATTACCTATAATGGGTGGTGGAACAGGTGCAGGAGCTATACCAATGTCAGAAATGTGGGCTCAAAAAACTGGTAAAGATGCAAAACAATGGTTTGCATTTGCAATTTCAATACTTACAATAGCAAACGTTATCGCTATTTTCTGTGGAGCATTTTTAAAGAAAATGGGAGATAAATATCCAAGTTTGACAGGACATGGAGAATTAGTTATAGCTAATTCAAGAGATATAGAAGAGGAAAAAGAGTTAAAAGTTGAATCTGGACCAAGAGAATTTGCTGCAGCTTTATTCTTTACAGGAGTTTTAGCAGCAGTAGCTCATATGTTAGGAATGTTATGGTCATCAATGAATATGCCTTTTGAAGTTCATAGACTTGCATTTTTAGTTCTTTTAGCAATTTTACTAAATGTAATTAATATTGTTCCTCCAGTAATAAAAGAAGGAGCAAAAAAAATGCAATCATTCTTTTCTAAGTATACTATTTGGATATTAATGGCAGCAGTAGGATTTGGAACGGATGTTCAAGAAATAATAAATTCATTTACATTTGGAAATGTAGCTATTGCTTTGGCAATAGTAGGTGGAGCAGTTATTGCTATTATGTTATGTGCTAAGAAAATGAAGTTCTATGCTGTAGAAGCAGCAATAACGGCAGGACTTTGTATGGCAAATAGAGGTGGATCAGGAGATATCGCAGTTTTAGGAGCAGCAGATAGAATGGCACTTATATCTTATGCACAAATATCTTCAAGAATAGGTGGAGCTATGATGCTTATTATTGGTTCAGTAATATTTGGATTCTTTGCATAAAACAAATAAAAATCGTAGAAATTGAAAATAAATTTTCATTTCTACGATTTTTTTATAAAACTTTTTAAAAAAAATTTAATAAGTAATAAATAAAACTTTATTTCATTGCAAACTAAACTACTATAGTTTATAATGGTATAAAATAGAACAGTTATATTTTACAGTATATTTTGATTAGGAGGCATATTATGTTTAGTTATTTGCAAAAAATAGGGAAAGCACTTATGGTGCCAGTGGCAGTATTACCGGCAGCTGCAGTATTAATGGGGATTGGATATTGGATAGATCCTAGTGGATGGGGTGGTGACAATGCATTAGCAGCATTTCTAATAAAAGCTGGAGCAGCAATTATTGATAATATGGGGATGCTATTTGCAGTTGGTATAGCCTATGGAATGTCTAGAGATAAAGATGGTTCAGCTGCTCTTGCAGGTTTAGTTGCATGGTTAGTTGTAACTACACTTTTAGCTCCAGGATCAGTTGCTATGTTAAAAGGGATGCCAATAGATGAAGTATCACCATCTTTTGGGAAAATAGAAAATCAGTTTGTTGGAATTTTATGTGGAGTAGTTTCTGCAGAGATTTATAATAAGTTTAGTAAGACTGAATTACCTGCTGCACTGGCATTTTTTTCAGGAAGAAGATTGGTTCCAATTCTAACATCTGTAGTAATGATGGGGATTTCTTTTATTTTAATGATAATTTGGCCTATAATATTTTCGGGCTTGGTATCTTTTGGAATAACGATTTCTAAATTAGGAGCTATAGGAGCTGGAATTTATGGATTCTTAAATAGATTATTAATTCCAGTAGGATTACACCATGCACTAAACTCAGTATTTTGGTTTGATGTAGCTGGAATAAATGATATTGGTAATTTTTGGGCTGGAAAAGGAACTAGGGGCGTTGTTGGAATGTATCAGGCAGGATTTTTTCCAATAATGATGTTTGGTTTATTAGGAGCAGCTTTGGCTTTTGTAAAAACAGCCAGACCAGAAAATAAGACAAAAATAAAATCTATAATGATAGCAGCAGGTTTTGCAACTTTCTTCACAGGTGTAACTGAACCAATAGAGTTTGCTTTTATGTTTGTAGCACCTGGACTATATTTAGTTCATGCAATATTAACTGGAATCTCTTTATTTATATCTGCTTCTATGCCATGGATAGCAGGATTTGGATTTTCAGCAGGATTGGTAGACTTAGTTTTATCTTCAAAATTACCACTGGCAGTAAAACCATTTATGCTAGTTGTTCAGGGGTTAGTTTTCTTTGCAATATATTATTTTGTATTTACCTATGCAATAAATAAATTTAATTTATTGACTCCAGGAAGAGAAGAAAATTTAGAGGATGAATTTATAGAAGATACAAAAGGAGATAATAAACATTCTATTATAGCTAATACTTTAATTAAAGCATTAGGTGGAAAAGAGAATATTACTTCACTTGACTATTGTGCAACTAGACTTAGATTAGAGATTAAAGATAGTAGTTTAATTGATGAAAAAAGAGTAAAATCAGGAAGTTCTGGTATGTTAAAGCCCAGTAAAACATCAGTTCAAATTATAATAGGACCAACTGTTGAATTTGTAGCAAATGAACTAAAAACGCTTATGTAGAGATATGAGAAAAAATTGATTTTAATTTAAAATCAATTTTTTTTATTTGAAAATAAAATTATATGCTTAAATAGTATTTTTATGCCTATAATAAAACGTTATATTTATAAAATGTGCGTAATTGCTTGAAAAAAAATATTGGTTATGTTATAATTTTTTATACTAAATATTTATTATATTTCAAGGGGGGCTTTGTAAATGTTAATTAAATTAGATATGTATCAAACAGTAGCAATAGGCGCTGTTGTTCTTTATGCAGGAATGTTTTTAAGAAGAAAAATAACTTTTCTCGCAAAATTTTGTATACCTGCACCAGTTATAGGCGGTGTTATTTTTTCTCTTTTAATCTTATTATCAAGAATTTTAGGTTTTAAAGAAATATTTTTTGATACAACTCTTCAAGGAATATTTATGATGATTTTTTTTACAACTGTTGGTTTTACAGCAAGTATAAAAGTATTGAAAAAAGGTGGTTATCAAGTAATATTATTTTTGATAATAAGTATAGTATTAGTTATCCTTCAAAATATAGTTGGGGTAAGCTTAAGTAAAATATTTGGGATTAATCCATTGATAGGACTTGCAGCTTCATCTATTCCAATGGTTGGAGGACATGGAACTTCAGGGGCATTTGGACCAGAGCTCGAAGCTGTGGGAGCATTGGGAGCAACAGCTGTCGCTCTAGCTTCAGCAACATTTGGATTGGTAGTGGGAAGTTTAATTGGTGGTCCTATTGGAAGAAGACTTGTTTTAAAAAATAATCTTTCAGGGGGAGAATTATCTGAAGAAGAAAAAAATGGACTTGAAGAAAAAATTATAATAGATAAAAATAATTTTTTAGCTGGTATAGCACAAATATTTATCTGTGTAGGGATAGGAACTATTTTAGGAAAAATATTGACAGAAGTAACAGGGTTAACTTTTCCAGCATATATAGGTTCTATGTTCGCAGCAGCTATAATGAGAAATATATCAGAATATACAGGTCACTATAGAATGAGAGAGTATGAAATTGGATTTATGGGTGATATTGCATTGACATTTTTTCTAGTAATGGCTCTAATGAATTTAAAATTATGGCAACTAGCTGATTTAGCAATTCCTTTAATTGTAATATTATTAGTTCATACATTTGTAATGGCAATATTCTCATATTTTGTAGTTTTTAATGTAATGGGTAGAGATTATGAAGCTGCGGTAATGAGTAGTGGTATGTGTGGTTTTGGAATGGGAGCAACACCTAATGCCATGGCAAATATGAATGCATTAACATCTAAATTTGGTGCAGCACCAAGAGCATTTTTTATTTTACCAATAGTGGGAAGCTTATTTATTGATTTTTTCAATGCAGGGATTATAACATTTTTTATGAATATGTTTAAATAAAAAAATTAAATAAAAAATATATTGAAAATATTTTAGGTGAATTAGAAATAATTCATCTTTTTTTATTAAAAAATTTGCATTATATGAAAAATAATGGTATTATTTTTTATATAAGTTGTCTGACAAGTTTAAATATGGAGGTATTATGAAAGTTTTGATAGCAATTGACTCATTTAAGGGGAGTTTAACATCATTAGAAGCGGCAGAATCATTTGAATATGGAGTAAAAAAAATATATCCAGATGCAGAAGTTATAAAAGTTTCTTTAGCTGATGGAGGGGAAGGAACTGTTGAAGCTCTTGTAACGGATAGTTGTGGAGAAATAGTGGAACTAGAAGTAAATGACCCTCTTATGAGAAAAATAAAATCTTTTTATGGTATATTAGGAGATAAAAAAACTGCAATAATAGAAATGGCTGCTGCAAGTGGGTTACCTTTACTCGCAGTGGGAGAAAGAAATCCCATGGAAACTAGTACATTTGGAACTGGAGAATTAATTAAAGATGCAATAAAAAAAGGTTGTAGGGAATTTATTATTGGTATTGGAGGAAGTGCCACAAATGATTGTGGAATTGGGATGTTAAATGCTTTAGGATATAGATTTTTAGATAAAGATAATAAAGAATTGAAACCCATTGGAAAAAATTTAATAGAAATAAAAAAAATAGATGATAGTAAAAAAATAATAGAGTTAGAAGAATGTAATTTTCTTATTGCTTGTGATGTAGATAATCCCTTGTATGGTCCAAGAGGAGCAGCGGAAGTTTATTCACGTCAAAAGGGAGCTTCAGAAGAGATGGTTAAAGAATTAGAATTAGGAATAAAATCGTTTTCAAATATTATGAAAGATATTTTAGAAAAAGATGTGACAATGATAGCTGGTTCAGGAGCAGCAGGAGGTCTAGGGGGAGGGTTTTTAGGGTTTTTAAATGCAGAACTAAAATCGGGAATAGAAATTATAGTTGAATCAATTAAATTAAAAGAGAAGATGACAGGTGTAGATTTAGTAATAACTGGAGAAGGAAGAATCGATTTTCAAACAATAATGGGCAAAACTCCTGTTGGTGTTTCTAAAATTGCAAAATCTTTAGGAATTCCAGTAATAGCAGTGGCAGGTTCGGTTGGAGAAGATTCTGAAGAGGTTCATAAATATGGTATAGATGCAGTTTTTTCAATAATGAACTCACCGATATCTTTAAAAGAAGCAATGATAAAAGAAAATGCTAAAAAAATGATGGAAAAAAGTGCAATGGAAATAATGAGAGTTATAAAAGTTTTTAAGGGAGAATAGTTAATGATAGAGATTACAGCATTGGGAGCTTTGTTTGGTTTAGGAATAGCTATATTTTTAATTATAAAAAAAGTACAACCTGTTTATAGTTTACTTATAGGTGCTACTTTAGGTGGTCTTATTGGAGGTGCTAATTTAAGCAGCACTGTTGGCTTTATGATAGGAGGTGTAAAAGATATTATGCCTTCGGTTGTGAGAATTATAACAGCTGGAATTTTAGCAGGTGTATTAATAAAAAGTGGTGCAGCTAATAAAATAGCAGAAACTATTATTGAAAAATTAGGGACTAAAAGAGCTATACTGGCTTTAGCTATATCCACAATGCTACTTACAAGTGTAGGAGTATTTATAGATGTTGCAGTTATAACTGTTTCCTCCATAGCTCTTATAATGGGAAAAAAAGCAAATTTATCTAGAGGAGCTGTATTATTAGCAATGGTAGGAGGGGGAAAAGCAGGAAATATAATTTCTCCCAATCCAAATACAATAGCAGCAGCAGGGATATTTAAAGTAGAACTTTCTTCTCTTATGTTAGCCAATCTAATCCCTGCAATATTTGGACTTATAGCAACTGTGATATTAGCTTCTTATATTTCTAAAAAAGGAGAAATGATAGATTTTGCTGAAGAAGAAATCAATGTAGAGCGACCAAGTTTTTTCACTTCTATATTAGGACCAATAGTAACAATTTCTTTATTGTCATTAAGACCTCTAGTAGGGATAAGTATTGATCCATTAATAGCTCTTCCCATGGGTGGAATTGTGGGAACTATAGCTATGGGAAAAACTAAAAAATTAAATGCATATATGAATTATGGGCTTGGAAAAATGACAGGGGTTGCAGTTCTTTTAATTGGAACAGGTGCTGTAGCGGGAATAATAAAAGCATCTTCTTTAAAAGATGTAACAGTGAGTTTATTAGAAAAATCAGGACTACCAGCATATTTACTTGCACCTATTTCAGGAATTGTAATGTCAGCTGCAACAGCTTCAACAACAGCAGGAACAAGTGTAGCAAGTGAAACATTTGCCCCTACATTATTAGCTCTAGGAATAAAAGCCCTATATGGAGCAGCAATGGTTCATGCAGGAGCAACAGTTTTAGACCATTTACCTCATGGTTCATTTTTCCATGCCACAGCAGGAGCCACAGAAATTAAAGTGGGAGATAGATTGAAACTTATACCTTATGAAACTATGATTGGTCTTGTATTAGCTGTTGTTTCCACAATAATATATGGTGTTATTTTATAATATGACTAAAAAAGAATTGGTAGTTAAATATATAGAGGAAAAAATAAAAAATAATGAATGGAGTGTGTGGGAGAAACTGCCATCTGAGCCTAAACTAGCTTTAGAATTAGGTGTTAGTAGAATGTCTATAAGGGAAGCAATAGAAAAACTTTCCAATGAAGGAGTGTTATTAAAAAAAAGAGGAAGTGGGACCTATATTCAGGAGATAATTCCCAAAGTGACATTTAGTAATATTTTTCCCAATGTGGAATTAACAATGAAAGGTTACATTGAAATGTTAGAGGTTAGAATAGTATTAGAACCTTTTGCACTTAAGGCTTCCATGGAAAATAATTTTTTAGAATTAAAAAAAGAATTGTGGGGAAATATAGAAAAAATGAAAGATATTAAGAATAAATTTATTGATGTTGATATGGAGTTTCATTGTATAATATCAAAATATTCCAATAATAGTCTTTTATATAATCTAATGAAAACTATAACATTAATATTAAAAATTCATAAAAAAAAAGAAGAATATTTTTATATAGATAATTCTATTAGAATTATAGAACATGAAGAAATTTATGAATATATAGAAAAAAATGATATAGAAGGTGCTGCAAATTCCTTAAAAATCCATCTGGAAAAAGCACTATTAAAAATCAAAAACATATAAAAAAAAGGTAAATGGAAAATTTCTTTCTATTTACCTTTTTTCTTTTAAACTATTTTTTTTCCATGAAACTCAGAACTTTTTATTATTCTAGAAACTTCATCTATATTTTCATTAGTTACTTTTCCTGCTACGACAACAGTAAGTTTATTATCAGCTAATTCAATCATTTTATTGAGAAGTTTGGATCCTTTAAGTGCTGTATCTTCTTTTCCAGAACTTAGTACTCTTTGGATATCTAAATCAATTAACTTAGATATTTCAAGTTCAGGAGAAATAACTTCGTCAATAGCTTTGTGAAAAGTTATTTCCATGGGTTTAGAAAGTTCTACCAAAGATTTTAAAATTGTATAATCAATTTTTTTATTTTTATCTAATACTCCTAGTACAATCCCTTTAACTCCCAATTTTTTACATTGAATAATATCTTCTTTCATAATATCTAACTCTGGGCTGGAGTAGCAAAAATCGCCACCACGAGGTCTAATCATAATAAAAACAGGAACTGATAAGTTATTAATACTTTGTTTAATTGTTCCATATGAAGGAGTGGTTCCTCCAACTGCTAAATTTTCGCAAAGTTCAATTCTAGAAGCACCTTTTTCCACTGCTTTTTTTGCTTCTAAAAAGGATTCTACACAGGCTTCTTTAATCATTTTAACTCCTATATTTATCTAACTAACCATCCACCATCTATGGCTAAAATATGTCCATTTAAATAATTAGCAGCTTTAGAGGCAAGGAAAATAGCTCCACCAACTAAATCTTCCGTTTGTCCCCATCTATTAGCAGGAATTCTTGATAGAATTTCGGCATTTCTTTTTTCATCTGCTCTTATAGGAGCAGTATTAGCTGTCTCAATATACCCTGGTGCTATTGCATTTACTTGAATATTTTCACATGCTAGTTCGTTGGCAAAAGCCTTTGTAAGACCAGCAACACCATGTTTACTAGCAGTATATGAAGGAACAAATTTTCCACCTTGAAAAGAAAGCATAGAAGCAATATTAATTATTTTTCCTCCACCTTGTTTCTTCATATGAATTCCAGCCACTTTGCTTAAATAATAAATAGAAGATAAATTTAAATCGATAACTGATTGCCAATCTGAATTGCTACCTTCTAAAATAGGTGCTCTTTTTATTGTTCCTGCATTATTTACTAAAATATCTATTTTTCCAAATACTTCTACACACTTATTCACAGCAGACATAGCGATATCTTCTTTGGATAGGTCACCAGTAGCAAAATGAATTTTTCTTCCAAGTGCTTCAACTTCTTTGGTCATATTTACCATATTTTCATCATTATATGAAAATATGAAAAGGTCAGCTCCAGAACGAGCAAGTCCCATAGCTATTGCATTTCCAATACCAATAGCTCCACCAGTTACCATTGCAACTTTTCCTTCTAAGCTAAATATATTTGTCATTTTATTTCTCCTTTTATTAAATTATTTTAAATCCTTCATAGCAATATGGTCCATGTCTGTAAAAGTTTGATTTTCTCCTGCCATCCCCCATATAAAAGTATAGTTTCTAGTACCTACACCTGAGTGGATAGACCAAGAAGGTGAAATTACAGCTTGTTCATTATCCATAACTATATGTCTTGTTTCATTAGCTTCTCCCATCATATGGAAAACTTTACTTTCGTTTTTCATATCAAAATATAGATAAACTTCCATTCTTCTTTCATGTGTATGACAAGGCATAGTATTCCACATATTATTAGGCTCTAAAACTGTCATTCCCATAACTAATTGACATGATTTACAAACAGCTGGATGAACATATTGATAGATTGTTCTTTTATTTGAATTTTTTAAATCTCCAAGAGTAACTGCATTAGCATTAGCAATCTCTATTTTAACTATAGGGTATGCTGCATGTGCAGGAGCTGAATTTATATAAAATTTTGCAGGATTTTCTTTACATTCAGAAGAAAACGTTAATTCTTTTGAACCCATTCCAACATATAATCCATCTTTTGTATTAAGAGAAAACTCTACACCATCGATAACTACTTTACCATTTCCACCTATGTTTATTATTCCAAGTTCTCTTCTTTCTAAGAAAAAGTTAGAACCTAATTCTTTACAACCTTCTAAGCTAACACAAGAATCTACTGGCATAATTCCACCAGCAATAACTCTATCCACGTGAGAGTATACTAAATTAACCTCATCTTTTACAAATACTGTTTCAATAAGGTAATGTTTTCTTAATTCTTCTGTTGTATAATGTTTTGAATCTTCAGGATGATTTGCATATCTTATGTCTAATTTCATTTTATTTCTCCTTTTATTTTTTATTTTATTTTAATTAAATTTTATTTATTTTTTAAAATATTTAACTAAATCTTTATCTATGAGATTTTTTAATCTATTTATACCACTATTTAAATGTGAGGTTATGATTTTTTCAATGGAATCAAAATCTTTATTTTTTATAACTTCAAATATTATTTTATGATCTTCATAAATAGCATTAAAATTTTTAACTTCTACAATATCAAGCATTCTAAATCTTCTATAATCAGTTTGTGCTTTTTCTATTTGTTCCCAAATAAAAAGATTATCAGTAATATTGAACCAAAGCTTATGGAAAGAACAGTCTAACTTATAAAAATCTTCAACTTCAAAATCACTTTTAAGAAGAAGTTCTTGCAATTTTAAATTATGCTCTAATTCTGCAATTAATTTCTCATCAGATTTTTTTATTGTGTCTCTTAGTATCATAGTTTCTATGGCTATTCTCATATAAATACTTTGTTTGATAATATTTAAATCAAGTAATGAGACATAATTTGATTTAAAAGGGATACAAGATATTAGACCGCACATCTTGAGTTTTTGTAAGATATCTCTACATGGAGTTCTTGAGATATTATATTTATTAGAAATTTCTTGTTCTGTTATAATTTCGCCGGGTTTATATACTAGATTTAAAATAGATTTTTTCAAATCTAAGTAGATAAGCTCTGTATTTGTTAACTTATTCATAGGACCTACCTCTAATTGAATAATTATATACATTGTATACAATATGATTTTATATATTTATTTATACTCTTTTTTTTTATAAATGTCAAGTTTTTTAGAAAAATATGTATCAAAAAAGAAAATAAAGTTGAAATTATATGGTAAATAGATTAAAATAGAGGTGTATAGAATATTTAAAAAAAAGATTGTATATAATATATTTATTTTAAATTTATCCACGGGGGAAAAATGAAAAAAACAGCAAAGATATTAGGAATATTAGGAATAATTTTAGCTTTTCAGGCTTGTTCAAAAATTGAAGTAGCAAAGGAAAAAACAAAGGATTTTGAATTGGTTGTAGTTCATTTAAATGATGTACATGGAAGAGCAGAAGAGGGAAAATATGACGGAGTTGGTTATGCCAAAGTAGCGACTATAATAGAAAATCTAAAAAAAGATCCAGTTAATAAAAATATTATGTTTTTAGATGCAGGAGATACAATGCATGGGACAACATTTGCAACCCTTGAAAGAGGAGCCTCAATTGCCAAAGTATTAGATAAAATGAACCTAGAAGCAATGGCAGTAGGAAATCATGATTTTAATTATGGAAAGAATAGAACTTTAGAATTAAATAAAATGAGTAAGTTTGAAATGTTATCAGCAAATACAATAAATGCAGATGGAAGTAATTTTATAACACCTTATATAATAAGAGAAATAGATGGAGTTAAGGTTGGTATTTTTGGATTGACTACACCTGAAACACATTATAAAACTAACCCTAAAAACGTAGAAGGATTAACATTTGAAAGTCCTGTTCCCATAGCTAAAAAAATGGTTAAAGAGTTAAAAGAGCAGGGTGCTGAGTTTATAATAGCTTTAACTCATTTGGGAATTGATGAATCAACAAAGCCTGAATTTAGAAGTACAGCTTTAGCAGAGGCTATACCAGAGATCAATCTTATTGTAGATGGACACAGTCATACTGCTTTAAAAGAAAAAATGGTAGTAAATGGTGTTACATTGATACAAACAGGAGAATATAGTAAAAATTTAGGAATAGCAAAAATTGATTTTGATGAATTATCAAAAGGAACAGATGCTATTGATTATAGATTAATGTCTAAAAAAGAAATTCTAGATAACGGAATAGAACCTAATAAAGAAATTGCTAACTTCATATCTGATATAAAAAAAGAACAAAATAAAATAACCGAAGTAAAGATAGGGAAAACAGAGGTTAAACTTGTTGGAGAAAGAGAGTTTGTAAGAGCAGGAGAAACAAATTTATCAAATTTAATAGCAGATGCAATGATGTGGAAAAGTGGAGCAGACATATCAATTACAAATGGAGGTGGGATAAGAGCTTCCATTAATCAAGGAGATATAACTGTTGGAGATGTAATAAGTGTTTTACCTTTTGGAAATTATGTTATAACGAAAGAACTGACAGGAAAAGATATAAAAGATGCCTTAGAACATGGTTTTAGAGATCTTCCTAATGTAGCAGGTTCTTTAGCTCAAATTGGTGGTATGACTGTAAATGTAGACATAACTCAACCTGCAGGAAATAGAGTATCAAATATTAAACTTAAAAATGGGAAAAAATTTAATTTAAACTCTAAATATCTAGTAGCTACAAATGATTTTATGGCAATTGGTGGAGATGATTATTTAATGTTTAAAGGTAGAAAAGAGGTTGCAAATTTCCCAGGATTAGATGAGATTTTAATTGATTATATAAAAGTAAAAGGAATAACTGCTAAAAAAGCAGATGGAAGAGTAAAGATAAAGAGATAATATTTTAGGAGGAAAGTTTTGAATAATTGTGATAAAATCAGAAAGATTTGTGTTTTAATATTTATATTTACTGGAATAGTTCTTTTAGGAGCAGAGAAATTAAAAAAAGAAGTAGTTTACACTGGAGTAGGAGAAGGATTCTATGAAGATGTGAACGTTAGTTTAACTGTTAATAAAAATAGAAAAGGGGAGCTAAGAATAGAAAAACTAAATATAGAGACAAAAGATACTCCAGCTATCGGAGGAACAGCAGCAGAAAAAATGAGAGAAGAAATTCTATCTAAACAAAATATAGATGAAGTGGATATTATTTCAGGAGCTACAATTACCTCAGAAGGAGTAATTGAGGCTGTAAAAGATGCATTGTCTAAAATAAGTGAATAAATTTAATAAAAAATCCTCTTTGAGATATTACTCTCAAAGAGGATTTTAATATTATTTTATTTTTTTTAAATCTTCAACAGTGATTGATTTTACATTATTTGTTCTTTGATCACTAGATTTTGGGATAGTTATTTTCCCTTCAGCAACTAATTTTGCTACTTGTTCATGAAGTTCAGGATTCCATTTATAACCAGTAATTTTCCAATTATTAGAGGTTTCAGGAGTTATAACTCCCCCTTTAACTGTTTGAATATATTCTTTTATAAGTTCTCTAATTCTTCCATTATCTCCCATAGTCTCACCTAGATCAACAACAAGTTCAATTTCGTTAGGTTTAAAAAGACCACCATTTTCAGCTAAGAAAGTTGTTTTTCCTCTGTAATCATTGATTGCAACAACGAATGAATCACTATCTTTAACAGGAGTCCCATCTATTTTTTTCAAATTTTCAATTCTTTGTCCTGCAGGTTTTGAAATATTTATATCATAAGTAACTCCAGAAAACATATCATAGTTATATCCTCTAATATTTTCATTGAAAGAGATAGTTAAATCTCCAGGTTTAAATTGATTATAAAAAGTTGCTGACCACTCCATATATTTTTTTAATTGAGCTCCTGTTAATCTATATGCTCTTAAAGTATTATCATATTTATAAATTAATGCAACATCAGATTTTTTGATAGGACCTTCATGCATATTTGCATCACTTCTAAATGCAGCAACAGTAGAAACATCAGCTTTGGTATAATACGTTTGTACTTCGTTAATAAAATCAATCATAGGAGTAGGCTCTATTTGAGTTGTAGGAATACCTTCTATTTCATCATTTTTAACAAAATTTCCACCAGTTAATTCTCCTATAACTATCATAGAATCAGAAATAGCTTCTTTATGGAAAGGAGTAAGTTTTTTTACTAATTCCTTGTTAGGCTCAATATTCTTAAGTGGAAGATTTTCAGCTACAACATCTTTATCTCTATTTAAAACTACCCATTTATTATTAACTCGAGTTAGAGTAACATCAACTTTTGCTATATATTCACTCCATTTTCCTGGCTCTATAAGAACAGCTCCTGTTTTAGCACGTTCATTTTTAAGAGCATGTTCATGGCCTGAAAAGGCAACTAAAACATCAGGATTAGTCTCTACGATTTCTCTTGTAGAATCACCATTTCCATATTCAGGATCCAGTGGCATGTGAGCAGCAACTACTATAATATCAGCTTGTTTTTTTAATTCTGGAATTAATTTTTTAACTTCTTCCACAGGATTCGTAGCTATATATCCTTTTAAATTCTCAGAATCCCATTTCATTATATGAGGAGTAACAACTCCTATAACAGCTATTTTAACTCCTTGTTTTTCATAAATTTTATAAGGGGTAAATACTCTTTTGTTATCTTTATAAAGATTTGCTAAAAGAACATCACCTTTAAAACTTTTTATAATATGATCTAAAGTTTTCATTCCAAAATTAAATTCATGGTTTCCTAAAATAAAAGCATCATATTTAATTTCGTTCATAGCTAAAATAATAGGAGAAACTTCTTTTTTTAAAAAAAGTTCATGTGAATTATCTTGAATTGTATCTCCCGTATCCAAAAGTAATGTATTAGGATTTTCTTTTCTAAGTTGTTCAACTATTGTAGCTACTTGAACAGTAGAACCCTTTTTGTTTTCTGATGCAGTAGAATATTCATATGGCATAAACTTACCATGCATATCACTAGTTTGAAGCAATTGTATCTTAATTGTTTCTACTCCTAAAAGAATAGTATTGATAGTAATTAAAAAAATAAAAAGTAAAATTTTGTTTAAATATTTTTTCATTAAAAATCCTCCCCAAAGATTTAATTTATATTTAGTCTAAAAAACTTGACTATTAGAACAATTATTACATAAAAAGAAAAAAAAGTCAAAAATTAAGATATGTATAAATTATAAAAATAAATTATATTGTTTTTTTTTTAATAAAATGTGATAATAGCAGTAAGAAAATCATTGTGTTGTAAAAAAATAATTATTAACTCTCTAAAATATTTTTTAGGGAGAATTTTTATTTTTAAATATTGCTAGAATATGTTTGTTGGGAGGGAGAATAAAAGATGTTTGAAAGAGTAAAAATAGAAAGCAATATTTTATATAGAGGTGAAGTACCTTTTTTACTAAATAAATCTGAAAAAAATATAGTTTATCTATGCTCATCAAAAAAAAATATGAATGATTATTATTGGGTATTAAAAGATTTCTATAAGGGCAAAATTATAAAATCTCATGATGGAACAGATGAGGACTATATAAATTTTAATTATTCCATAATGGAATCTTTAAATAAAAATGAAAAGTTTATAGTTCTTGTAACTTTGGAATTTTTTTTAAAGGAGTTTAAATATTCTGGTAATAGAGTTGTATTGGAAAAAGGGAAGCAAATAGATTTAAAAAATTTAATAATTAAATTTCAAGAAAATGGTTATAAAAAAAATTACCTTATAGAGAAAAGAATGGATTTTTCTTTGCGAGGAAATATTTTAGATTTTTTTCCAATAAATGGTGAATTTCCAATTAGAGTAGAACTCTATGACAATGTAGTAGAGAGATTGGTTTATTTTGATATTGAAACTCAAAGAACAGTTGAAAAAAAAGATAAAATAGATATGTATATGGACAATAATAAAAAAGAAATTTCAAATTTTATGGAAATTTTTAAAGATGTAAAAAAAGATAAATTTCCTATTTGTTATCTAGAAAATAAAGAGATTTTAGAATATAAATTAGAAAAATTAATATTTGATAATTATAAAAATCAAGATACTGTTAAAAATCAATTTCGAATAGGAATCCAAAGTTTTATTGAAATAAATAATAAAAGATTTTTAGAAGAAGAGATAAGTAAATATAAAAATTATGAAAATTTAAAAGAACTATCCCAAAAAAAAGAAATAATAATTTTTAGTGATGAAGAGAAGAGATATACGGAAATATTTAAAAATTATTCAAATATACAAGTAAATAAATATCCTCTTTATGAAGGTTTTGAAAATAATTCTATTTTATATTTAAGTGATAGAGAATTAAAGGGAGTAAGAGTTAGAAGAGAGAAAAAGCAGAAAATAGAAATAAAACATCATGATATATCTCAAATAAAAGAAGGGGATTATATAATTCATGAAAATTTTGGGGTAGGAATATACATAGGATTGAAGCTTATAAACAATAATGAGTATTTAATTATTAAATATGCTGATGAAGATAGACTATATGTTCCCATGGGAAATTTAGATAGAATAGAACGTTTTCAAGTAGAACCGGGAAATGAACCAGAGGTTTATAGGCTAGGAAGAAAAGGATTTAGAAAAAAAAGAGAAAAATTAAAAGATGAAATGCTAAAATTTGCTAAAGAAATTGTAGAAATACAAGCTAAACGACTTTTAAATAGAGGTTTTTCCTTTGAAAGAGACAGTCTTTGGCAAGAAGAGTTTGAAGATGGGTTTCCTTATACTTTAACAAAAGATCAGAGTAAAGCAGTAGATGATGTAAAAAGAGATATGGAAAATAATAAAGTTATGGATAGAATTATTTGTGGAGATGTAGGATGTGGGAAAACAGAAGTGGCAATAAGAGCTGCATTTAAAGCTGTACAAGACGGGAAACAAGTGGTACTTATGGTTCCTACTACAATATTAGCTCAACAACATTATGAACGTTTTAAAGAAAGATTGAAAAATTTTCCTTTTGTTGTAGACTTATTAAGTAGACTAAAAAATGATAGAGAGCAGAAAGAATGTATAAAGAATATAGAAAAAGGTGGAATCGATATTATTATTGGAACACATAAAATACTGTCTAAAGACATTAAATTTAAAGATTTAGGATTAGTTATTATAGATGAAGAACAAAAATTTGGAGTAAAAGCTAAAGAAAAATTGAAGTACCTGAAAAATAATGTGGATATGCTAACTCTTACAGCGACTCCAATTCCTAGAACTTTAAATTTAGCTCTACTAGGAATAAGGGATATATCTATAATAGAAAGTTTACCAGAGAATAGAGTTCCTATTCAAGATTTTTTCATAGAAAATAATAAGGAAGAAATAAGAATTGCTATTATGAAGGAGTTTGCAAGGGAAGGGCAAACTTTTTATATATATAATTCTGTAAAAAGTATGGAAAGAAAATTGAAAGAGTTAAGAGATATTGTTCCATCATTTATAAAAATATCTTCGATTCATGGACAAATGTTACCACACGATATAAGAAATACACTGCATGAATTTGAAAATGGTGAAATAGATGTTCTTTTAGCCACAACAATTATTGAAAATGGAATAGATGTGGAGAATGCTAATACTATGCTAATAGAAGGAATAGATAAATTGGGACTTTCTCAAATGTATCAGTTAAGAGGTAGGATAGGACGTGGTTCTGAGAGAGGATATTGTTATATTTTAGTTGATAAGGAAAAAGATTTAAAAGCTAAATCTAAAATGAGAGAAGAGTCAATGAGACAACTTTCAGATTTAGGAAAAGGAACTGGATTCCATCTTTCTTTAGAAGATATGAGAATAAGAGGTGCTGGAGAAGTTTTAGGAGATAAGCAACATGGAGCTTTAGAGGTTTTAGGATACGGTCTATATTTAAAACTTATTCAAGAAGAAGTAAGTAAATTAAAGGGTGAATATGTTGAAAAAATAGAGGGGTTTGAATTAGAACTATTAGTACCTAGATATATACCTGATTCTTATATTGAAAAAGAAGAGAAGATAGTAATTTATAAAAGAACTTCAGAAATATCAAAAATTCAAGATATTTTAGATTTAAAAGAAGAGTTAATAGATAGATTTGGAGAGTTACCTCTAGAAACTATTTCTTATCTAAGAGGTGAAAAAATAAAAATATTAGCTATGTCAAAAAGAATAGTCTCAATAATAGAAAAAGAAACTTGCTCATATTTTAAATTTTATAAAGATGAAGTTAATTTTGAAAAAATAGTAGAGTTAATAAAAACTGAAAAAGCTAAATATTTAAGCAATGAAAATACATTGTGTTTCAATGGAACAATAGAAGAATTTTTAACTTATTATTTATAAAAATAAATAAATTAGGAGGGAGAATGAAAGAATTTGATAATTTAATAAGTATAATGAAGGAATTGCGTGGTGAAAATGGTTGTCCTTGGGATAAAAAACAAACTTTAAATAGTTTAAAGGAATATCTTTTAGAAGAAACATATGAAACTTTAGAAGTTATGGATGAAGGTGGAGATAAACTTAAAGGTGAATTAGGCGATTTGCTTTTAAATATAGTATTCCAATCTCAAATTTGTGAGGAAAAAAAAGAGTTTAACATAAAAAATGTAATTGAAACTCTCACTGAAAAATTAATAAGAAGACATCCACATATTTTCCTTAATAAAATAGAGGGGCTGAGTGCAGAAGAAGTGAAAACTCAATGGGACAAAATTAAAAGTGAAGAAAAAGAACATGAAGATAGAAAATCTATATTGGATGGAATTCCCAAAACATTTTCACCTATGATGAGAGCCGAAAAAATTATAAAAAAAGTTTCAAAAGTTGGATTTGATTGGGAAGATATAAATGATGTGTTGGATAAAATACAAGAAGAAATAGAAGAATTAAGAGTAGAATTGAAGAAAGGAAAAGATAAAGAAATTAAAGATGAATTAGGAGATTTAATTTTTTCACTTATTAATTTATCCAGATATTTAGGGTATAATAGTTCAGATGTTTTAGAAAATACTAATAAAAAATTTGAAAGAAGATTTAGATATGTTGAAAATAATTGTGAAATAAAAAAAGAAAATATTGTGGAAATGAAAAAAAAATGGCAAGAATCCAAAAAAATAGTAGGCTAAAAATAGGAGGGATTTATGAGAGTGGACAAGTTTTTAAAAGTGAGTAGAATTATAAAAAGAAGACCTATTGCAAAAATGGTTGTAGACGGTGGAAAAGCAAAAATTAATGGAAAAGTTGTTAAAGCTGGAACTGAAATTAAAATAGGAAATATTTTAGAATTAGAATATTATGATAAATATTTTAAAGTAGAAATTTTAGAAGTACCTGTTGGAAATGTTCCAAAGGGAAAAACGGCTGACTTAATTAAAGTTTTAGAAGTGAAGGGAATAGAAAAAGAGATAGAGTTAGAAAGTGAAGAGGAACTTTTTTTATGAAAGTTTGTGTGAGAAGTAATAGTAAAATAAACGTAGGATTGAATATAGAAGGGGTTTTGAAAAATGGTTATCATTCTTTAGATATGGTAATGTTACCTATAAGTTTATCTGATTATCTATATATTGATTTTAAGGAAAAAAAAGGAGATTTGAAAATTTTAACAAATAATCCTCTAGTTCCAGTAGGGGAAAAAAATATTTTAAGTAAAATATATAAATTATTCTATGAAATTACAAAATATGAAAAAGAAGATATAGAAGTTTATTTAGAAAAAAAAATACCATCTCAAGCAGGTTTGGGTGGTGGAAGTTCCAATGGAGCATTCTTCTTAAAGGAATTAAATAAATTTCATGGAAATATATTATCAGAAAAACAAATGATAGAGCTATCTAAAGGAATAGGTGCGGATATACCATTTTTTATTATAAATAAACCATGTAGAGCTCGAGGTATTGGAGATAAAATAGATATTTTTAAAAATAATTTAAAAGTTAAAGTGATAATAATAAAACCTAGATTTGGAATTTCTACACCTATCGCTTTTAGAAATTTCGACTCACTGGAAAATAAAAATTATTTAAAAAAAGCTAAGATAGAAAAAATAATTAAAGGAATTTCTAATAATAGTTTGTATAACATAATATCTACTATAGAAAATCAATTGGAAGAAAGTCTCATAATAACAGAGAAAAGTATTGTTAAATTTAGAAAGAGATTAAATATATTTTTAGAATTAAAATTTTTTATGTCTGGAAGTGGAAGTGCCTACTATTGTTTTGTAGAAGAGGGAGAAAGTGAAAAGAGACTAGTTCAATTAAAAAAATGTTTTCAAGATTGTAAGGTATATCTTTGTGAATTTTTATAGCAAAAATAATTACATGGGGAAGGTGTATTAATAATGAAAATTACGGACATTAGAGTAAGAGTTATAAAATCTTCTGAAAAAGAATTTGAGACTGAATTAAAATTAAAAGCTTATGCTGATATTACTTTTGAAGAAAGCTTTGTAGTTCATGGATTGAAGATAATTGATGGACAAAAAGGTATGTTTGTGGCTATGCCTTCAAGAAAAATGCCCAATGGGGAGTTTAAAGATGTAGCACACCCAATTAAGTTAGAATTAAGAGGAGAAATAACAAGAACTGTAATTGAAAAATATTATGAAATTCAAGATGTAAAAGAAATTAAAAAAGAAGAATATATAACAGAATAAAATAATCCCACCTAAATAGGTGGGATTATTTTATAAAATTTTTATAATATTAAGAAAAAAAATTGACATAATATCATTAATATGGTATTATATTTGAGTTGTTGGGCTGTCGCCAAGCGGTAAGGCATCAGACTTTGACTCTGACATGCGTTGGTT
>CAMTIW010000003.1 GCA_947072665.1 uncultured Fusobacteriaceae bacterium
CCCCATGCTTGGGGGCAGGGGGTTGGAAATAGGCTTTAGCCTTTTTTTATTTTTTGTTAATTTAAGAGAAAAAAGGATTTATGATTCCCTTAATTTGACAATTAAAAAAAATAAGTTAGAATAAAAAAATGGATAAACTCAAACTAGTTAAATTTTACCCATTTTTATATAAAATTTTTATGTTAATTTTTTAGTGTTTACACAAAATTTGAAACAGCCTCTTTTCTCTTATACTTTGTTTAATAATTCTTTAAAATACTCTTTTATATCAGAATCTAAAATGAATTCTTGACAGCTCTCTTTCTCTCTGACTCCAGCACGTTCTCTTGCTTTTTTCCATGGGGCTTCTCTGAGTGTCATTTTTTCAAGTTCTCTTGCATTATATTTTCCATAGCCTTCGGATATTTTTAGAACTAATTTTTCTAGATTACTATCATGTAATAACATATTTGTATTGTCTTCTGGAATATCTATATTTTTATAACCATACGACGAATACATCTCATAAACACTTCTAAATACTGGACCATGAACCCAAGCTTCAGGACTCTCTTCAAATATTTTATAATTCCATAATGTTAAGCAATAACTATAGATATAGTTTAATAATTTTTGAAGTTTTAAATGTGAAATCATTTCACCCATTTTATCATAATTATATTTTTTTAATATACAATATGAAATTTGTACAGGAGTATATATTCCATTCTTATTTATAGTATAATCTTCTTCTCTTAAATTAAGACTGAAGTGAGTCATTAATTCTACTTTATTACTTACTTTAGAAAAAAGTTCATTGAAGGCTTGAGTAGAAATACTTTCTTTAAGTTTTTGAGAACTCCTAAGCATATTTAAAAAATATACTGGATTTTTTTCACAAACTTTTATTAAATTATTTTGAGCCATCTCTTGTAATGAACCATTTTCATATCTGGTTATAGTCTTATCGCCTAATCCTAATATTCTGGAAAACTCTACTTGAGTAACTCCAAATTTTAATCTTATTTCCTTAATTTTTTCAGGAAAAAGTAATCCATTTAATTTTCTATATTCATTAAATAATTTCAAATCATTTTCTTGCTCTAAATTTTCATCAAAAATTTCTTCACCAGTAATTTCATCGATTATTATTTTCTCTAAAAAAGTTACAGAAATCCCTTTTACTTTATAACTATTTGGTTTCTCAATAATTTTTACCATTTTATTCTCCTTTTAACTATTTGATCAATGGATATTCAGGTATATGATATGACCAAAGTACAACTTTTTTTTCATTTTCTTCTCTTATATCCAATTTTAAATAAATTTCAATTTGAAAAATTATTATTTTAAATATCCAAAATATAAGATCTCTTTCAGGATTTTTATCTAATTCAGGGCCTTTTAAATAGTTTTCTATTTCTAATTTTTTGATAGTATCTAAAATTTCTAGCTTAAAATCATTATAAGTTATTCCCAGTTCTCTTCTTAATATTCTGAAAGTTTCCATATTTTTAGTTGTTGGTTGAAATTCTACTTTATTTTCATTTACTAATTTCTTTATTTTTTCTAATGTATTTAAAATAATTTTATTCAGGTAATCACTATCACAAATATTATTTTTCAAAATAAAAGACCTCCCAACGCATAAAAAAGTATCATATGATACTTTAACTATCTTAACATTTTTTTTAAAACATGTCAATTGATATTGATTTTAGATTTATAAAGATTGGTTTTTAATTTTTTGATTATTTATAATATTAATCACTATACTCTATTCAAACTCTAAAATCTATAAATAATAACTGAAAAAATAGAAATACTTAAAATGATGAGAACTGAAATTAATAAGTATATTTATGAGATGACGAATTATTTTCAAGATTATATAGGGAATATTTTTTCAGAGAGTATTAAGAATATAAAGTATGTGAAATATTTAAAGATTATAAAAAAATTAATAAAAAAAATTAATAAAATATGATACAATAAGTATATATTAAAAATAAAAAATTAAGAATAATTTTTGTAGTTATTAAGATATTTATAGCTATTTTTTTTTTTTGGAGGGGTTAATTTTTATGAATCGCAATTTAGGCTCAGAGGGTAATATTAAATTTTTACAAAAAGAAAATAGTAGTCTGTATTTTCTTTGTTTACTAATTGGACTTGCCACAGGGCTCACGGTCTCACTCTACAGGTATGGCTTACAATATGCTGAACATTTGAGAAATATATTTTTTTCTCATAATGAACTGAAAAATCCGCAATTTTTATTAAAACTTTGGTTAGTTTTTATAACTATTGGACTGATTACAGATTTTTTAGCTAAAAAATTCCCAACAACGTCTGGAAGTGGAATTCCCCAAGTAAAAGCTATTATTCTTAAGAGATTAAAATATAATTCTTGGTTTAAAGAATTTTTAGCAAAATTTACAGGTGGATTATTTGGAATAGGAGCAGGATTATCTTTAGGAAGAGAAGGTCCTTCTGTACAATTAGGTTCTTATATTGCTTATGGTATGAGTAATTTTTTCAAAAAAAATGAAATAGAAAAAAAATATTTGATAACAAGTGGTGCTAGTGCAGGTCTTTCAGGAGCTTTTGGAGCACCTCTAGCTGGAGTTATATTTAGTTTAGAAGAGTTACATAAACATTTTTCTTCGAAATTATTAATATGTACTTTAATTGCAAGTATAGCTTCTGATTTTGTAAGTAGAAGAATTTTTGGTGTTTCTACTGCTTTTGACTTTACGGTAACCTATCCAGATACAATAGGTCCTTATTCACAATTTATATTATTTATTATATTTGGTATAATAATAGCTCTTTGTGGAAAGTTATTTACGGTAGTTCTTATAAATACTCAAAATATGTATAAAAAATGTATTCTACCTAGATGGGTTAAAGTTTGTTCTGTTATGACTCTTTCTTTTGCTCTATGCTTTGCTCTTCCAGAAGTAACTGGTGGAGGACATGAGCTTGTAGAGGGACTTGCTAAGGTACATTCTACAATTATATTTTTAATAATTTTATTTGTAGTAAAGCTTCTCTTTACTGCACTTTCATATTCTACAAGCTTTCCAGGAGGAATATTTCTTCCAATGTTAGTACTAGGAGCGATATTAGGGAAAATATATGCACTTTTTTTGATAAATATACTAGGTGTAGGGTCAGACTTTATACCTCACTATATGGTTTTGGGAATGGCAGCATATTTTGTAGCTGTTGTTAGAGCACCTATAACAGGTATTATATTAATTTTGGAAATGACAGGAAGCTTTGAACATCTTTTAGCGTTAGCAACTGTTTCATTAGTTGCCTACTATATTACTGAAATATTAAAATTAGAACCTATTTATGATATTCTGTATAAAAGAATGGAAAAAGATGGAAAAATAGAAATAGATGAAGATATAACTAAAAAAACAGTAGTTTTAATTCCTGTTATTTCTGAATCTTATTTAGATAATAAAAAAATATCTGAAGTTTCTTGGCCTTTAGAGACTCTTGTAGTAGGAATTCAAAATGATGGAGTTGAAAAAATACCCAACGGTTCTACAGTAATTACAGCTGGGGATAAATTAGTTATATTAATGAGTGAAAATAAAGCTAGATTACTAACAGAAACTCTTAATGAAATGGGAACAGAAAATCATATAGTATAACTGAATTAGGTGAAAACAAAAAAGTAACTACTATCTTATAAGATAGTAGTTACTTTTTTGTTTAAAGTTTATTATCTTTGTTTTTTAGAGCAGTGTTCTGTTTGCATAAATGATTTAGTAGGGATTTTTATAATTTTCATTATCTTAACCTCCTTTTAATTTAATATTTAGAATTTAGTCCATGTATAAAAGATTTCTTTTTAAAATATTTAAAAAAGAGGATTCCTAGAAAAAAATATGTCATACATAGGATTGAAAAATTAATTACATGATTTAAGTTGATTTTTTTCTTCAAAATAATTTGAGTTATTATATCTACTGTATAAGAAAGAGGCGTTATTTTAGATAGATATTTAAACAAATTATTGAAAGAATCAACAGGAACGATTATACCAGATATAAACAATAAAAAATATTCAATAATTGAAGTAAAAGATGCTGTTTTAGTATATATAATGGTAAAAGATGCTAAAAAATAAGCAATTCCTATAAAGCTGATTAAACTCATTATATAAACATATACTAATAACAATAGATTAATATTTAACGTTATATTAATTTTAAAGAAAATAAAAAATATACAATAAATAATTGCTATTATGAGTAAACTAATAAGATTCCAACATATTGTTCTAATCAGTAAAATTTTTTCTATGGAAACAGGTCTTAATAATAATTGTTCAAATGTTCCTACTTGCTTCTCTTGAGAAATACTAATTGACATTTGTGATATTGAATTTGATAGAAAAAACCAAAATATAAAACCTACAACTAAAGTTATTCCTTCCTCGCTATTTAAATCAAAATTAATTTTAGAAAAAAAAAGAAAAAAGAAAAACAGAGTTAAAAAAATATTGCCTATATAATCTGGATAATAATTCATCATTTCATGAATATACTTATTAATTTCAGCTCTCATCACTTTAAGCATTTTTATTTTTCCTCCTTATATATTTCTAAAAATACTTCTTCAAGAGTTTTATTTCTTTTGTTAATAAATTCTATTTTTTCACCATTACTAAGTAAATATAATATTAATTCGTTTACATAATTACCATTTACAATATTTAAATCGCATCTATTTTTTAAAGAAATTTTTATAAGAGATTCATTTAAAGTAGAGATTATTCTTTTGTTTTTCGATGTTATTAATTCACCTTTTTTTAAAAAAAATATTTCATCTGCTATTTTATCCACAATTTCTAATTGGTGAGTTGTTAAGATAATAGTTGTACCGTTATTTTTTACTTCTAATAAACATTTTATTAGCTTATTTTTAGTTACAACATCTAAACCTAATGTTGGTTCATCTAAAAATAGAATTTTGGGATTGTTTAATAATGCAATTATTATTGCTACTTTTTGTTGCATACCTCTTGAAAAAGTGTCTACTTTATTATCAGCAACCTCTATTAAATCGAATAATTTTAATAATTTATTACCTCTTTTTTTTATTTGAATTTCTGACATTCCTGACAGTCTCCCAAAATACTTTAAATTTTCCCATGCAGATAAATAAGAGTATATATTTCTATTTCCTTCTAAAACAGCACCTATTAAATTTAAATATTTATTTTTTATTTTCTCTATATTTTGTTCTTCATAGGAAATAAATCCCTTAGTTGGAATAAGTAGTCCCAACATTATTTTAATAAGGGTTGTTTTTCCTGCTCCATTATTTCCTAATATAGCAATTGATGTTCCTTCTGAAATAGATATATTTATATTTTTGAGAACTGTTTTTGTTTTAAATGTTTTTGTTATAGTATTTACTTTTAACATAATAATTTCTCCCTTTTTATTAATTCTACTAAAAGAGGTAATTCATATTTAAAAAAACCATTTTTCATACATCGTTTATTTTCCAAATGACAACCACCATTACATATTGGAAGTATTTCACAATCAATGCATTTTTTCGTTAAATAATCTTTTTCAATAATTTGGCTCATATTTTTTCATCTTTTTAAATATATAGAATAGCACATTAAAAATTTCTAAACAATAAGTATTTTTTTAGTACGTTAAATACTTAATTTTGTACTTTGTATTCTTATTGTAACCTTATTTTTATGAAAATGTCAATTTAAAAATTATAATATAATGGCAAATGTTTGTAGAAATATATATATTTAATTGTGTGGAGTATCAATTTTTTAAAATTAATAATTTGAAATAAATATGATATAATTATTATAATAGATTATAGTAGAGTAAAATTAAGTATTAATTAAGGGAGGAAAATGAAGTTTTATTTAGAATTTTTTATGATATTTTTCAAGATTGGTATGTTTACCATTGGTGGTGGATATGCAATGGTTCCTTTAATTAAAGAACAAATTGTAGATAAAAAAAGATGGATGGAAGAACTTGAATTTATAGATGTGTTAGGAGTGGCTCAGAGTTGTCCTGGAGCTTTGGTTGTCAATGTGGCTATATTTGTAGGTATGAAGTTGAGGAAACGTATTGGAATAACTGTAGCTGTTTTAGGAGTAGTGCTACCATCAGTTATTATTATATTGATAATAGCTATTTTTTTTAAAGACTTGGAAAATAATTCCTTATTTATTTCAATATTTAAAGGAATAAAACCTGCAATAGTTGCACTTATTCTAGCACCAGCTATTGGGATGGGAAAATCTGTGAAATTAAGTTCAAAAAAATGGATAGTTTCTATAGCTGTAGGTCTTATTGTTGCATTTACAAAAATATCACCGATTATATTTATAGTGGCAAGTATGATATTGGGAAATATTATATATAGAGAAAAGGAGAGAAAGGTATGATTTATTGGGAACTATTTATAACATTTTTTAAAATAGGATTATTTAGTTTTGGCGGTGGATATGCCATGCTTTCTATGATAGAGCAAGAGATTGTTAGAAATCATAGTTGGATAACAATAAGTCAATTTACAGATATAATAGCTATATCTCAAATAACACCAGGACCCATAGCTATAAATTCAGCAACCTATATAGGTTATACAGCAACTAACTCAATTTTAGGTTCTATTTGCTCAACTTTTGGAGTGATACTACCTTCTGTTATAGTAATGAGTATTTTAATTCATTTTATAAAAATATTTAAAAAATCCAAATATGTAGAAAGAGCTTTTATGGGACTTAGACCTGCAGTTATAGGATTAATATTAGGAGCAGGATTTGCACTTATGAGACCTGCTATATTTATTGATTATTTTAGTTATATAATTTTTTTTATGGCATTAGTTGCTATTTTAAAGTATAAGATTGGAGTTATAAAAATTATAGTTGCTTCTGCAATTTTAGGACTTTTATTATACTAAAATTAAAAATACTGTATGTTTTCTTGTATATGTTGTATAATAGTAAAGTTAAAGATAAAAAAGATAATAGGAGATAAATATGAATGTAATTAGTAAAGATAAAGAAAAAGGTAAAGCTTATGGAACAATGAAAAAAATTAAGAAAAAGAAAAGATTAACTGAAAAAAAAGAATTAGCTATAAGAGTTGAGCATAAAAGAGTTAATGCTGAGGGAAGAAAAGCTAGAAATGAAAGAAATGAAGAACTTGAAAAAGTATCAGATGTTAAAATATTAGATTTTATAAAAAAAATGCTAATAGTTGAAGTTGAAGGTAAGCAAGAAAAAAGAGCACTTTTATATGATAAAAGAAGAATTACTAAAGAAAATTTTACAGAAAAATTTGGAACTTTTGAAATACAATTATATGGGGAAAATTGGAAAGTTTCAAAGTTAAAAAATTATAAAGAGTTATTATCAGATTTACTTTGGAAAGTTGAAGATATATTTAATTAAAAATTAAATTAATAAAAGGGGAGTGGGGGAAATGTTAAGAATACTATTATATGTGGGTATAATTTTAATTGGTGCATATCTTTCTAAAAAAGGAGTTATTCCAAAAAGGATAGATAAAAGTGTAGGAAAATTACAGACTTTATCATTGTTTTTTTTGTTAGGTACTATGGGTTATAAAATAGGAACGGATGATGAGATTATATCAAATCTCCATAGAATAGGGATTGAAAGTTTTATAATTGCATTTTTTAGTATTGTAGGCAGTGTGGTATGTACTAAAGTAATATTTAAAATTATTGCTAAAAAAGAGGTGAGATAGATGCTTGGAATTTCTCTTTCGGTTATAACTGGTGTTATCTTAGGTCTTCTTCACAAAAGTGATTTTATTCTTAAAAATATAGATTCTTTTATAGATTTAGGACTATGTTTACTTTTATTTTTTGTAGGAATTGATATAGGGAAAAATAGTACTATATTTTCAAGCTTGAAAAAGTATGGAAAAAGAATATGGTTTCTACCTCTTTCAGTTGTAATTGGTACTCTTTTAGGTGGTGGAATATCTTCATTACTTACAACTTTGAATTGGGGTGAATCAGTTACAGTTGGAGCAGGACTGGGATGGTACTCTCTTTCTGCTATTGAGATATCTAAAGTTAGTCCTTCTCTTGGTAGTGTGGCATTTTTAACCAATGTATTTAGAGAATTAATGGCCATATTTTTAATTCCATTTATAGCGAAAAGAATAGGGTATTTTGAAGCTGTATCTTCAGCAGGAGCACCAGCAATGGATACAGTACTCCCAATAATAAATAAATATACAAGCCCTGATACAGCTGTAATTTCTTTTTTTACTGGAGTAATATTATCTGGATTAGTTCCAATTTTAGTGCCTTTATTTATTTCATTGTATAATATTGGTGGGTAAAAAAAAGACTCTACGTAACCTTTGAAAATAGGTAGTAGAGTCTTTTTTTTATAGATGCAGAATTAGTTTAGCTAGGTAAAAATAAATGAAAAGAGCTAAGGCGTCCACAACAGTGGTAACAAGAGGTCCTGCCATAATAGCTGGGTCTAAATTTAGTTTCTTAGCTCCTAAAGGGAGAAGACCTCCAACTAATTTAGCTGCTATAATTGTAAAAAATAAAGTTATTGAAACTACAAGAGAAACATGAATACTAGCTTTTATAAGGTAAACCATTCTTAAAAAATTAAGAGAACCTAATCCAATTCCTACAATTAAACTTACTCGGAATTCTTTCCAAACAACTAATAAGTAATCTTTTATTTCTATTTCTCCAAGAGCCATTCCTCTTATAATGAGAGTTGAAGATTGAGAACCAGCATTTCCACCAGTATCCATAAGCATAGGAATGGAAGCTGCGAGAATAACCATAGACTGTAAAACATCTTCATATTTACTTATAATACTCCCTGTAAAAGTAGCTGAAACCATTAAGACTAATAACCAAAGTAATCTGTTTTTGGCTAGGGAAAAAACACTACTGTCCAAATATTCTTCTTTAGATGGTGTCATAGCAGCCATTTTTTGAAAATCTTCAGTATTTTCTTCTTCAATAGCATCTATAACATCATCTATAGTAATAATTCCTAAAAGTTTATTTTCATTATCTACAACTGGTAGAACTAAAAAATCATATTTTTTGAATAATTCAATACTTATTTCACGATCAGCCAAAGTATTTACTGAAATAGCATCATCCATGATATTAATAATTTGATCGCTATCTTTAGAAAATAATAATGATTTTAAAGTAACTATTCCAATAAGTTCTTTTTTTTCATTTATTACATAGGAAGTTTCTACAGTTTCACTATGGGAACCATGAGTTCTTATATAGCTTAAGGTTTCTTTAACACTCCATTCCTTTTTTACAGCTAAATATTCAGTAGTCATAAGACTTCCCGCTGAATCTTTAGGATAAGAAAGGAACTGATTTATTAAAATTCTATTTTTATTAGTAGAATTTTTAAGGACTCTTTTTACTATGGTAGAAGGCATTTCTTCGATAAAATCAATCATGTCATCAAAAAATAGTTCATCTAGAATTTCTTGTAAATTTTTATCAGAAATAGCATCTACAATTTGAATTTGTTCATCAGATGAAAGGTAAGAAAAAACTTCTGCAGCAAATTCTTTTTTAAGCATTCTAAATAGTATTAAAATATTAGTTTTGTTATTTTCTAGAATTTCAGCCACATCAACTGGTGTCATTTCATGAAGTAATGTTTTTAATTGAATATAGTTTTTATTTTCTAAAAGTTTTTTTATTTCTAAAGTTATCATATAGTTACCTCCGAGTTTAAATTGGGAGGTTCCTAATTACCCCCTCCCATAAAAAAATATTATTAATTAAAAATATAAATTGTTTGGGATCGGGCCCCATGTGTCTCAACTCCTTTTATTATTTATTTTATTAATATTGAATATATTATATTATTATTTTAAGAAAAAATCAAATAAGTATTTTATAGGGAGATATATTTTTTCTTGAATTTTTTTAATAAGGATTTGATATCTAACTTTGTTATATAAATACCTATTAAAACCATAGCTATACCTAAAAATTTATAGACGTTAAAGTTTTCATTGAGTAAAAAAATCCCAATTACTGCTGTGGTAGGGACTTCTACCATAGAGATAATACTTGCTTTAGAAGCAGAAGTATAGCTAAGAGCTTTAACAAATAAAAGATAAGCTATAAAAGTAGGAAATAATCCAAATCCTGCTGCTAATAAGAAAGCACGAGGTGAAAAAACTTTAGTAATGATAGCACTAGTATTAAGAAATGGTATTAAAAAAATAGAAGCTACTAAAAAACTATAAATAGTTATAAGTAAAGGATTCTTACTTTTTTCAACTCGTTTACCCAATACAGGATAAAAACCATAAAGAAAACCAGCTATAGCACCACAGAGAACACCAATAAAATCAAACTTTATATTTGAAATATGTCCTTCTGTAATGACTAAAATTGCTCCTAAAATAGCAAAACTAAGAGCTACATATTTTTCTAAAGTCATTTTCTCTTTGAGTATAAAAGCCGAAAGAAAAACAGTGAAAATTGGACCTGAACAAAGGAGCATAGTAGCTGTTATTGTCCCCACACGGATAATTGAAATAAAGAGAAATATATTCATAAAACCTTGTGTTACTATTCCAATAAGAAAAACATCTTTTATCAATTTTTGTGGAATAATGAAGGTCGAGAGTTTTTTTTGAGTAAAACCAATATATAAGAGGCCAAAAATACCAGCAAATAATAGTCTTAAAAAAGCAATCTCATTTCCATTGAATCCAACTTGATTAAGCTTAGTTCCAAAAATTCCGATTGATCCCCAAATAAGACCAGCTAATAGAGCAAATAAATAACCTTTAAATTCCATAACACACTCTCCATAAATAAAATTAAAATTCAAAATAAATGAACCTTCTCAAAGTGTATTATAGCATAATAAAACATATAAAAATATTTTTTATTTTGTATTTTTGGTGAAATCATTTGTACCGTATAGAGTTCCATTTTTATTATAAAATTTCCATTTTCCTGAAGGTTTTCCGTTATTAAATTCCCCTACAATATATGGCTTTTGATTGTCGTGATAGATTATATATTTTCCGTGATCTTTGCCGTTGAGATAATATTGTTCAATAATTTTTATTCTGTTTTTTTTATAAAGAATATATTTTCCATTTAAAAGTCCATTTTCCCAATTCTCTATGGATTTTAAGTCTCCATTCTCATAAAAAGAAATCCATTTACCCGTGGCTTTTCCATCTTTGTAAAACGAGCGGTCTCTATCAAAGGAAACCATTCCAGTAAAAAGTTTATCTTTAGTTTTAAAAACATAATTTATATCTTCATTAGCAAAAGAAATAGTTGTTGCAGAAATAAAAAAAATAGAAAATAAATATTTACGAATTATTTTAATCATAAAAACTCCTTTTTAAGAAAAAATTAAAGAAAAAAAGAGTATCAGAATGATACTCTTCTATATCCTAAGTAAGACAAATTAAAGTGCGTTAACTTTAGCAGCTAGTCTAGCTTTTTTTCTTGAAGCTGTATTAGCTTTTAATACACCTTTAGAAACTGCTTTATCTAACTCTTTGTAAGCAACAGATAAAGCTGCTTTAGCTGTTTCAATCTCTTTGTTCTCAACTGTAACTAAAACTTTTTTAGTCATAGTTTTAACTCTTGATTTAACTGCTTGATTTCTCTCTCTGTTTCTTTCTGCCGTTAATATTCTTTTCTTTGCTGATACTGAATGTGCCATTCTAAAAAACCTCCATAAAATTTAAATTTACATAATAAGCATAATAACATAATAGACACAAAATGTCAATATGATCGTTCAATGAGAAGTATTATAGAAACACTTTTTAATATTTAACAATGGACCGTTTATATTATATCATAAAAGAATGAGAAATCAAAATAAAATATCAAGAATATAATTTTTTAAAATTGCTTATTTTTATTAATGTTTATATTAATATCCTTCTACTAATTCTTCATTGATAATTTTAAATGTACCAGTGAAGAATCTAAGTACTTTAGGTTCATAGTTCCACTTTAGTCCACTTATTTTATCCCTTCTTCTATATAAATCAATCACTGCATCAGCAACAAAATCTAAGTGAGCATATGTATAAACTCTTCTAGGTATAGTAAGTCTAATTGTTTCTAATTTTGGATGGTGATTTTCTCCTGTTTTAATATCTCTTCCAGATGAGATAATTCCTCTTTCCATAGTTCTTACACCTGAAAATTCATAAAGAGCAGCAGCTAAAGCTTGAGCAGGAAATTCTTCTTGAGATAAATGACTTAAAAATTCTCTAGCATCTACAAAGATAGCATGACCACCAAAAGGTTTTATCATTGGGACACCTGCTGCTTCTAATTTCTCTCCTAAATATCTAATTTGGTTTACTCTGTGACTAATATATTCAAATTTAACTGCTTCAGTGATACCTATAGCCATAGCTTCCATGTCTCTTCCAGCTAATCCACCATATGAGGGCATACCTTCAAATTGAACTACCATTCCAGTTGCTTGAACATATAAATCGTGATCATTCATACATAAGAATCCTCCTATATTAGTGATACAATCTTTTTTTCCAGACATAGTACAACCATCACCATAGGAAAACATCTCAAATAAAATTTCTTTTATAGTCTTATTTTGGTATCCTTCTTCTCTCTCTTTAATAAAATAAGCATTCTCAACACAACGAGTGGCATCATACATAACTTTTATATTATACTTATGAGCTAATTCAGAGACCTCTTTTATATTATTCATAGAAACAGGTTGTCCACCAGCTAGATTAACAGTAACTGCAAGGCAAATATATGGGATATTATCGCCACCAACTTCATCAATTAAAGCTTGGAATTTTTTTAAGTCTACATTTCCTTTAAAAGGAAGTTCAGCTCTAGGATCATGTGCTTCATCTATAATAACATCTCTAAAAGTGGCTCCATTTCTTTCTTGATGAAATCTAGTAGTTGTAAAATACATATTTCCAGGAATATAATCACCAGGTTTTATCATTAGAGAAGATAAGATATTCTCTGCACCCCTACCTTGGTGAGTAGGAACTATATATTTGAAACCAAAATACTCTCTTACAACACTTTGTAGATGATAGAAATTTCTGCTTCCAGCATAAGCTTCATCACCCAGTAACATTCCAGCCCATTGACGATCACTCATTGCATTAGTTCCTGAATCAGTTAAAAGATCGATATAACAATCTTCTGATCGAAGCAAGAAAGTATTAAATCCAGCTTCTTTTATAGCTACTTTTCTCTCTTCTTTGTCTAAAGTACCCATGTGTTCAACCATTTTAATCTTAAAAGGTTCTGGCATAAATCTTTTGTTTTCCATAAATAAATCCTCCTGTTTAATTTTATTTTATTAAAGTTTAAACTTACTTATGATAAACTATACCACCTAATTAATAGATATATCAATACTGTTGATGTAAAAGTGTCTATTAACAGTCTATAATGGAATGTAAATATTGTATTGATAGTTTTTTAGAACATTTTTAAATGACAAATATTTTTATTTATGTGAAAATGAAATATAAATTTAAAATAACTTGTAAATATATATTGTATTATTTATAATATATATGGAGTTTTTGATTTGCATACTATTTAAGTAGTGGAAGGCTATATATTATTTGAGTCCTAAAATATTAAAGGAGTGATATATAATGATAGAAAAAATTCAAAAGAATAAAATTTTATATTTAAAATTATATGAAATACTTAAATTAGAGATAATAAAAAAAATGATAAATTCAAAATATTACTCCATAAGACAGGTAGTAATAAAATATGATACAAATATAAATACAGCTTTAAAAGTCTTTAAAATGTTGGAAAATGATGGATATATATATTTGAAAAAAGGTGTAGGTTATTTTATAAAAGAGAAATCAAATTTTTACGTAGAAAAAGAAATTCTTCCCATAATGGAAAGTTTTCATTTTAGAGACAATGATATTGAAAAAATAAATTTTTCCAATGGAAGTCCTTCAAGTGAATATTTTCCTTTTGAAATATACAAAAAATTAATTGAGAGGGCTTTGAAAAATTACGGAGCATCACTTTTAGGTTATCAAGATATACAAGGATTATACAGTCTTAGAAAAACTTTAGCTGATAATCTTGAAAAAAAAGGTTTGTTTGTTAAGAAAGAGGATATAATGATAACAGCAGGGACCCAACAATCATTAAGTATTATTTTAAATACATTTAGAGATTCGTCACCTAAAACAATTGCTATTTCTAATCCTACGTATCCCAATGCATTAAATCTTTTTAAAAATATGTTAAAAATAAAAACTTTTGACTTAAAAAAAGATGGCTGGGATCTGATAAAATTTGAAGAAGAATTAAGAAAAGAAAGAATTCATTTTGTCTATATTATGACTAATTTTCAGAATCCAACTGGAATAAGCTGGTCTTTAGAAAAGAAAAAAAAGCTTTTAATACTTGGACATAAATATAATTTTTATATCATAGAAGATGATTGTTTTTCAGAATTTTACTATACCAAAAAAGTAGAACCAATTAAAGCATTGGATCAACTAGGGAAAGAAAAAGTTATATACATAAAGACATATTCTAAAATACTCGCCCCAGGAATTGGTATTGCCGCCATAATTATGCCACCAACTATAATGAAAAAAGCTATTTTAGTTAAATATACATTGGACCATGGACCTTCTGGTCTTAATCAAAAAGTGTTAGAATATTTCATATGTGACAAATATTTTGATAAACATTTAAAAAAATTGAATAAAATTTTTAAAGCTAAATATCATAAAATATTTGAACTATTATCTACTATTCAGCATATTTCTATTGTGAATAAACCTAAAGGTGGATTTTTTATTTGGTTGCAGTTAGATGAGGGTATAGACGAAGAAATTTTTTATAAAAAATGTAAAAAAAATGGTGTTTCTCTTTTACCTGGAAATATTTTTTATAGTGATAGAAGGAATTCTGGGAAATTAAGATTAAGTTTTATTCATCCAACTTTAGAAAAGATTGAGGAAGCAGTAAAAATAATAGATAATATTTTAAAAAATTATTAACCATAAAATAAGATAATATATCGATAAAAGTCATATAATATATAAAATAAAATTGACTAATATCAGTTTATAGTTTAAAATTAAACATATGGTTCAAGATTAGTTGATTAAAAGAGAAATGGGTGAAATTCCCATGCGGTCCCGCCACTGTAAAGATGATGAAACTAGAATATACCACTGATAATGTTGTGTTATTGGGAAGGTCTAGAAGTAAAAAGAATCTAAGCCAGGAGAACTACCATATGTGTTTTATTATTCTGCGTGGACGGAAGGTATAAAAGAATATAATTCTCATAGTATTAAAATCTATAAGTTGTATTTTTTTTACTTTTCTCCTAAATTTTAAGGAGGAAGAAATGAAGAAATCTTTTAGTTTACTTATTTTTTTATTCGTTTTATTTACTGTACCTACTTATAGTATGCACATTGCTGAGGGTTATTTAACTTTCAACTGGAGTGTATTTTGGTGGGTTTTTTATTTACCATTTTTTTTCTATGGTTTAAAAAAATTAAAAGCGTCAGCAAAAACTTTGGAAAAGAAGCAAGTAATCGCTTTGGTAGGTGCTTTTATCTTTGTTGTTTCAGCAATTAAGCTTCCTTCTGTAACTGGAAGTTCATCTCATGCCACTGGAATTGCATTAGGAGCAATTTTATTAGGACCAGCTGAAATTTTTGTAATAGGTGCTATTGTTTTATTTTTCCAAGCTACTTTTTTAGCTCATGGTGGTTATACCACTCTAGGTGCCAATGCAATGTCCATGGCAGTAGTAGGTGCTATTGTAGCGTATTTTATTTATAAATTTTTTAAAAATAGAGGAAAAGAGAAGACAGGAGTATTTCTAGCTGCTTTTATAGGGAATTTAGCTACCTATAGCTGTACTGCTTTACAATTAGCTCTTTCTCACGGTGGAACAAATTTTGGTGAAAGTTTAATAAAATTTATGTCTCTATTTGCAGTTACTCAAATTCCACTTGGAATTGTAGAAGGTATAGTAAGTATAATACTAGTTTCAATCTTACAAAAAGAGGAATTTATGAAAAGCCAAGAGGTGATGGAAAATGTCTAGAAAAAATATGTTTTGGTTAATTTTGGCAATTATACTTATAGTTTTTATTCCATTAGTAGTAATAGGTGGAGATTTTGCAGGTTCTGATGCCCAAGCTGAAGATTTAATAATGGCAATAGATCCAACATATCAACCATGGTTTGAAAATGTATTCCCACCTTTAGGAGGAGAAATGGAAACTTTCTTATTCTCACTTCAAGCTGCGATTGGTGCTGGGATTGTTGGTTATATAATTGGAAATATAAAAGGAAAAAGATATGCAAAAAATATTAAATAATCCCTTAAAAAAAGGACTTTTTTGCTTTTTGAATATTATTCTAATAGGAATAAATAATAATATTTTATCTCAATTATTAATATTTCTATGGACTTTAATTCTATTGGTGTTAAAAAAAGTGCCTGTTAGAAAAAAAATGTTATTTTTTTTACCAGCTTTAATATTTGTTGTTCCAACATTATTGGTTCAAGGAATAACTTTTCAGGGGGGGAATTTTATACTTAAAATAGATTATAATACTGCTGTAAGGGTTATTGCAACCCTTACAACTGTTTCATTATTTGCTTTGGATATAACAATAAAAGAATTATACTATATATTTAGAGCAATAAAAATTCCAGATTTTTTATGTGAAATTATTATCTATATGTTTAAATTTTTAACTATAATGTTAAAAAATTACAGAGAAGTAAGGTTGGCTTTAATAAATAGAGGTGCTTTTAATTCATTTAAAAAATCATTTCGAGATACAGGTTACTTATTTAATGGGATGTTTAAAAAAGTTTATTCAGATATGGAGAATTTTAATATAGCTCTTTATTGTAGAGGTTATAAGAATAAATTTAATATTTATAATGTGAATTATACTTTGAAAATAACTGATTATATTTTAGCCAGTTCATATTTATTAATAGTGACATTACTTTTAAAGGAGATAGATAGATGTTTAGCTTAAAAAATGTTGAGTTTTGGTACGAAAAAAACATACCGATTTTGAAAGATATAAATTTAAATATAAAAGAAAAAGAAATATCTATAATCATGGGAGAAAATGGTTGTGGAAAATCAACTTTACTTATGCTATTAAAAGGAATAAATAAAGTTTCCAAAGGTGAGTTTTTTTTTAAAAATAAAAATATATGTTATAAAAAAAATGAAAAAAGAAAATTAATAGAAAGTGTGGGATATATATTTCAAGACCCAGATATTCAATTAATTGGACCAGATGTAGAGAGTGATATAGAGTTTGGACCACTTAATATGGAGTGGAGTGACGAGAAAGTAAAGGCTAAAAGTCAAGAAGCTATGGAGATGTGTGACATATTACATTTGAAAAGTAAAATACCACAGATGTTGAGTTATGGGGAAAAAAGAAGAGTTGCAATAGCAGGAGTTTTAGCAATGGACCCAGAAGCAATAATTTTTGACGAACCTACGACTTGGTTAGATCCATATCAGCAAAAGAAGTTAAAAAATATGTTAATAGAATTAAAAAATACAGGTAGAACAATAGTTTTAAGTACTCATGATGTAAATTTTGCCAAAGAATTAAATGGGACTTATATATTTATAAAGAGAGGAGAAATAGTAAAAGAGGGTGGTATTGAGCTATTTCAAGATGAAGAGTTATTAGATTATTGTAGATTAAGATAGAGGGAGAAAATAATGAGAGAACACAAAAATTTGATGATAGTTGGAACTTCTTCAGGTGCTGGAAAAAGCATAACAGTTGCAGGTCTGTGCAGAATATTTTATAGAGATGGCTATAAAACCGTACCCTTTAAATCTCAAAACATGGCATTAAATTCTTTTATAACAAAAGAAGGATATGAAATGGGAAGAGCACAAGTTGTTCAAGCCATGGCTTGTTTTACAGAACCAAAGTCATTTATGAACCCTATATTATTGAAACCAACTGGGGAGAAAAAAAGTCAAGTTATTGTGAATGGGAAATCTATTGGGAATATGGAGTGGATGGAATATTCTAAATATAAAAAGAAATTAAAAAATGACGTTTTAGCAATATACAATGAAAATATTCGTGCTAACTATGAAGTTTGTATTTTAGAAGGGGCAGGAAGCCCAGTAGAAATAAATTTAGTAGATGACGATATTGTAAATATGGGTATGGCAGAAATGGTGGGAGCACCAGTGTTACTAGTTGCAGATATAGATCGTGGTGGAGTTTTTGCTTCTATATTGGGCACTGTTATGTTACTTAGCGAAAAAGAACGTGAAAATTTAAAAGGAATAATAATTAATAAGTTTCGTGGTGACATAAATGTTTTAATTCCAGGATTAAAAAAAATAGAGGATATGATAAATATTCCAATAGTTGGAGTTGTTCCCTTTGCAGATATAGATATTGAAGATGAGGATGGACTCAGTGCTAAATTTCAACAGAAGAAAAAAAATAAAGGACTGAAAATTTCCATTATAAAAAATAAAAGAATATCAAATTTCACAGATTTCGATCCCTTTAATATATATGATGATGTAACTGTAAATTATATTACTAGCTCTGGAGAATTAGGTGATGAAGACCTAATTATTATACCAGGTTCTAAAAATACCATAGAAGATTTGAAAGATTTACATGAAAAAGGGATAGGGGAAGAAATAATAAGAGCTTCTAGAAAGGGGATACCTATAATAGGGATTTGTGGTGGATTACAAATGTTAGGAAATAGAATAAAAGACCCACATGGAATTGAATCGAATATATTAGAAATCCCAGGACTAGGTCTTTTAGATATAGAAACTACAATGGAGAAAGAAAAAAATACTACTCAATACAGTGGAATATTAGAGCGTTGTAAAGGTTTTTTTCATAAATTGGAAGGGATTCAAGTTAAAGGATACGAGATTCATCAAGGTGTATCTTTTACATCTAATAATAAAAAAATAACGTCCTTATCCCATAGTAATATTTTTGCAACATATATCCATGGTATTTTCGATAATAAAGAATTTATCGATACTGTTTTAAACACACTGAGAGAAAAAAAAGGAATGAGTGCAATAACAGAAGGGCTTTCTTTTGATGAATATAGACAAAGAGAATTTGATAAGTTAGAAAAAGTTTTAAGAGATAGTCTAGATATGGATAAAATTTATGAAATTATGGAGATGAAAAAATGAGTTTTATATTAATTTACTCTTTGGCATATATTTTAGATTTATGTCTAGGAGATCCGAATTATTTTTTTCATCCAATTAGATTAATAGGGCTTCTTATAAACGGGTTTGAAAAATTTTTGTACAGATTCAAAAATAAAAAAATAAGTGGTGGTTTACTCACACTGTCAGTACTTATATTGACTTTTATAATATCATTTTTAGTAGCTAGAATATCCATAGTTTTAGAAATATTTTTAATATATACAACTTTAGCAACTAGATGTTTAGGTAATGAGGGTCAAAAAGTTTTTAATATACTTAAAAAAGGTGATATGGAAAAAGCGAGAGAAGAGATTGGATATCTAGTTAGCAGAGATACAAATGAGATGGATGAGATACAGATAATTAGAAGTACAATAGAAACTGTAAGTGAAAATCTTGTAGATGGTGTTATTGCCCCAATGTTTTTTGCTTTTTTAGGAAGTTTTATTTACTTACAAGGTCATTCATTAGCTTTGCCCTTTGCCATGACATATAAAGCAATTAATACATTGGATTCCATGGTGGGCTATAAAAATGAAAAATATATAAATTTTGGAATGGTTTCTGCAAAATTAGATGACTTTGTTAACCTAATACCAGCAAGATTAACAGGTGGTTTTATAATCCCTTTATCTGCTATGATACTGGGATTAGATTGGAGAAATTCATGGAAAATATACTTTAGAGATAGATTGAAACACGCTAGTCCAAATTCTGGTAATCCAGAATCAGCTTTTGCTGGAGCATTAGGCTTGCAATTTGGAGGGAAAACTAGTTATTTTGGAAAGTTTCAAAATAAACCTACAATTGGTGATAAAATAAAAGAATTTAATGTGGAAGATATAAAAAAATCTTGTCAACTACTCTATGTTTCATCTTTTATAGGGTTATTTCTATTAATTATATTAAAATTACTAATAGAGGAGTTATAAATGGATTTACATGGTGGAAATATATTTAATTATAGTGATGAACGAAGAAAAAAAATAATTGATTACAGTTCTAATATAAATCCTTTGGGAGTAAGTAGTTTATTGAAGAGTGAAATCAGTAATAATTTCTCACTTTTAGAAAAATATCCAGACCCTCATTATAGAGAATTAAGAGAAAGTATTGGGGTTTTTAATGATTTAAAAAAAGAAAATATAGTTGTTGGAAATGGCGCGGTGGAAGTTTTATTTATATATTTAAAAGTTGAGAATCCCAAAAAAACAATGATAGTTTCGCCTACATTTGCTGAATATGAAAGAGGATTAAAAAATATTCAAAGTGAACTAACTTATTTTGAACTATTAGAAGAGGACGATTTTAATATTGACTCAAAAAAACTTATAGAAAGTTTAGATGGGGAAGAGTTAGTTGTTCTTTGCAATCCCAATAATCCAACTGGTAAATTCATAGAACTAGAAAAAATAAAATTTTTGAATAATGAACTTGAAAAGAGAGGGATAAAACTCTTTATAGATGAATGTTTTATAGAATTTGTAGAGGGGTGGGAAGATAAAACAGCTGCTTTATTAAAAAGTGAGAATATATTCATACTTAGAGCTCTTACAAAATTTTTTGCCATACCTGGTCTGAGATTGGGGTATGGAATAACTTTTAATGGAAAAATAATAAAAGATATGGAGAAGGTGAGAGAACCTTGGAGTGTAAATGCTTTTGCTGAATTGGGTGGAAGAGTTTTATTAAATGATATTGAATATATAGACAGAACATATAAATGGATTTTAGAAGAAAAAAAATGGTTCTATCAAGAGCTTAAAAAAAATAAAAATATCAAACCCTACGAAACTTCTACAAATTTTATCTTGGTAAATTTAAAAAATATAGATGTAGATGAATTAAAAGAAGAACTACTAAAAAAAGATTTTTTAGTGAGAGATGCTTCAAACTTTAAATTTTTAAATAAATATTTTGTAAGATTAGCTATAAAAGATAGGGTTAATAATAAAAAAATAATAGAGGCCATAGAGTTAATAACTTTAAAAAATGAAAAAATTAAAAGCAGAGGATTTATTCTCAGTGGTGTAAGTAGTGGGATAGGAAAAACAACTATATCCATAGGACTTATGAATATTTTTAAAAATGTTTCTGCATTTAAATCTGGACCAGATTTCATAGACCCTACATTTCATAGTTTTGTAACCAAAAATAATAGTTATAATTTGGACTTATTTTTAATGGGGGAAGATGGTGTTAAATACAGTTTTTATAATCATTTAAAGGATTTTAATATTATTGAAGGGGCAATGGGTCTCTATGATGGAATAGATAATTCTTTGGATAATTATAGTGCTGCACATCTATCAAGAGTTCTTAAAATGCCCGTGATATTAGTGGTAGATGGTGGAGGGAAAGGAACTAGTATAGCCAGTCAGATTTTAGGTTATAAAGTATTTGATCCTAGAGTAAATATTATAGGTATTATAATTAATAAGGTGAGCAGTTCAAAAACATATAATTTATATAGAGAAGCTATTGAAAAATATACAGGAATTAAGTGTCTTGGTTATTTGAGTAAAAATGAAGAGTTTAATATAGAAAGTCGTCATTTAGGACTACTTAGAGCAAATGAAGTGGACGAGTTAGAAAGTAAAATTCAAAAGATATCTGAAGAATTGAAACAGAATGTGGATATAGATTATATTGAAAACAAATGTTATTTTGAGAGTGAGAATACTGATGATATTTTTAAGAGTTATAATGATAAATATAAAGGAATAAAGATGGGTGTAGCCAGAGATAAAGCTTTCTCTTTTTATTATAAAGATAACTTAGAACTGTTGGAAAAAATGGGTATAGAACTTAAATATTTTTCACCTCTAACAGATGAAAAAATACCAGAAGTTGATTTTTTATATTTTGGTGGTGGCTACCCTGAAAATTACTTAGAAGAATTGAGTTTTAATAAAAATATGATACAATCTATTCAAGAGTTTCAAAAAGATAATAAAGTAATTTTAGGTGAATGTGGAGGATTTATGTATCTGACACAGGGAATAGAGGATTTAAATGGTAAATTTTTTAAATTGTGCTCCCTTGTAGATTGCGAGATTAAAATGAATAATCGTTTGGATATATCAAGATTTGGCTATATAAATATTGATTATAATGGTCTCAAAGGAAAAGGACACGAATTTCATTATTCAAAAATATCAAAATTAGGAAATATGGATAAAAAATACGAAGTTTCAAAAATAGATGGGAGAAGTTGGTCATGTGGTTATAATACCAAGAATTTATTGGCAGGATATCCACATTTGCATTTTTTTAAAAGTATAGATATTTTAGAAGAACTATTAAGAGGAGTTGAGAAAAATTAGTTATATAAAAGTGCCTGAAAATATTGAAAAAAGAAGTTTTGAAATAATAACAGAAGAGATGGGAGATTCAGTTTTAAAGTATGAAGAAAACCAATTACCAGTAATAAAAAGAGTAATACATACCACTGGAGATTTTGAATATGCTGACTTGATGGAATTTAAGAACAATGCAATAGAATCAGGAAAAGAAGCATTGAGAAAAGGTTTTGATATATATTGTGATACTCAAATGATAGCTAATGGATTAAGTAAAAAAACATTGGAAAAATTTGGAATAAAAGCATACTCTCTTGTTTCAGATGATGAGGTTGCTAAAATAGCAAAGGAAAGAAAAGTAACTAGATCAATTGTAGGGATAGAAAAAGCGGCAAAAGACAAAAATACCAAGATATTTTTAATTGGGAACGCTCCTACAGCTCTCTTTAGGTTAAAGGAATTAATAGATAGTGGTGAGATTGAAAAACCAGCTCTTATAGTAGGTGTTCCAGTTGGTTTTGTAGGTGCTGCAGAATCTAAAACAATCTTTGAAAATAGTGATATACCATATATAACAGTTAGGGGAAGAAAAGGTGGAAGTACCATAGCTGTTGGGATATTACACGGTATTCTATATCAAATTTTCACAAGAGATGGATTTTAATTGGATAAAGAATTAAGGGCAGGATATACAACGGGAAGTTGTTCTGCAGCAGCAACTAAAGTTGCCCTGGAAAAACTTTTGAAAAATATAGAATATCCATATGTAGATATAATGGCTTTGAATGGGAAAAAATTAACTATACCTGTGGATAGTATTAAAATATTCTCTAATAAAAGTAGTAGAGCTTCAATAATAAAAGATGCAGGAGATGATCCCGATGCAACAAATGGTATTCAGATTTGTTCTAGGGTTAGAATAGTTGAAAATTTTAAAAAGACAGAAAAAGGATTTTTAGATAATAATATTTATATTCGTGGTGGAAGAGGAGTGGGAATTGTAACAAAAAAAGGACTTCTAGCACCAATAGGTAAATATGCAATAAATCCAGGACCTTTAAAAATGATATTTCAGGTTACAAAGGAAATCTTAGAGAAATTAAAACTTGAAACTATTAAAATAGAAATAACAATTTTCATTCCAGAAGGGAAAAAGAAATCTCTAGAAACTTTAAATTATAAATTAGGGGTAATAGGTGGTATATCAATTTTAGGTTCCACTGGAATTGTAAAACCCATGAGTGAAGAAGCCCTTAAATCATCACTTTTTACTGAATTAAAAGTAATAAAAGAAAATAATAAAAAAGAATGGGCAATATTTGTATTTGGAAATCATGGTGAAAACTTTTGTAAATCCATGGGTTTAGATACTTCTCAGATAGTTATAATAAGCAACTATATAGGATTTATGCTGGAATCAGCTATAAAATTAGGATTCAAAAAAATAATTTTAGTAGGTCATATTGGGAAAGCTGTGAAAATAGCTGGTGGAATTTTCAATACACATAGTAGGGTGGCAGATGCTCGGTTAGAGATTTTATCGGCAAATGCAGTTTTACTAGACGAACCTTTAGAAAATATAAAAAAAATAATGAATTCTAATACAGTGGATGAAGCTTCTGAATATGTGGAGAAGAGAGAGCTATTTAATTTGATATCCAATAAAGTGGCTATAAAATCTCAAGAGTATATGAAGAATAAATTAGTTTGTGAAGCATTGATATTTTCATTTAGTGGTGAAATATTAGGTTTTAGTGATAATTTTTATAATTTAGTAGGTGAATGTATTGAAAAAAATTAATGTAATAGGGCTTGGACCTGGGAAAAGTAACTTCTTAACACTTGAAGGAATAGAACTTATAAAAAAAAGTGCTGTTTTAGTAGGTGATGAAAGGCAGATTGAATCTGTACGAGATTTTATACAAAATCAAAAAATTTTTATTCTGAAAAAATTCACTGACCTGATATTGTTCTTAGAAGAGCAAAAAGAAATTGAATTAGCAGTGATAGTATCTGGAGATACAGGTTTTTATAGTTTACTTAATTATTTACAACAAAATGTAAGTAAATCCAGATTAGGAGAAAATTCTGAATATCTAAATGTTGTTCCAGGAATATCTTCTTATCAATATTTATTTAGTAAATTAAAAAAATGTTGGCATGATTATTTACTAATGAGTATACATGGAAGAGATGTTAATTATGTAGAGCTTTTAAAAATAAGTAATAAAGGATTGGTATTACTTACAGATAATATAAATACACCTAGAACAATAGGTGAAAAATTAACTGAAAATAATATGGGGAATATAAAAATTATAGTGGGAGAGAATTTATCCTATGAAAATGAAAAAATTTATTCTTTTTTAGCTAAAGATTATGAGAATTATAGTGATTTTTCATTGAATATAGTTATACTGGAAAAAGGGGATTAAAGATGGGACACATATATGATAAAGATTTTATAGTGGGAGCAGTTCCACTTACCAAACAAGAAGTAAGAGCAGTTTCAATATCTAAATTAGATTTAAAAGATGATACTATTTTAATAGATGTAGGAGCTGGAACAGGTTCAATAGGGATAGAAGGTTCTACGTATATAAAAACAGGTAAGGTATATGCCATAGAGAAAGAGAGTAAAGGTTGTGAGCTAATAAGAGCTAACAAAGAAAAGTTTTCATGTGATAATTTAGTAGTTGTAGAGGGGCGAGCTCCTGAAAATATACCTAAAATTGCCTATGATAGAATGTTTATAGGTGGTTCAACAGGGTCGTTAAAAGATATTTTAGAGCATTTTATAGAGTATTCCAGTACTCATGCTAAATTAGTAATAAATATAATAGCTCTTGAAACATTATCAGAGGCAACAACTTATTTAAAAGAGTTAAAATTTAAAGATATTGAAATTTGTAATATAAGTGTAGGACGAGGAAGAAAAGTAGGAAGTTATACTATGATGTATGGAGAAAATCCAATATATATAATAACTGCCATGAAGGGGGATAGTAATGAATAAGTTTTACGGCATAGGTGTTGGAGTAGGAGATTCTTCAATGCTAACTTTAAAAGCTATAGATACTTTGAAAAAGTTAGATGTAGTTATACTACCAGAAGCAAAAATAGGCGAGGGAAGTACAGCATACACAATTGCTTCTAAATATTTAAAGGAAAATGTAGCCAGAGTTTTTTTAGAATTTACAATGGCAAAGAATGAAGAAACGAGAAAAATATCTAGAGAGAAAAATACAACTATAATAGAAGAATATCTAAAAGATGGAAAGAATGTTGGGTTTTTAACAATTGGAGACCCTATGGTGTATAGTACTTATTCATATATATTACAGCATTTAAATGAAAAATATACCGTGGAGACAGTTTGTGGTATTCCTACATTTATAGATATGGCTTCCATGTTAAATATTCCTTTAACTCTTGGAAATGAATCACTTAAAATAATATCTTTAAATAAAAATATAGATATAGAGAAAGAAATAAAAAATTCAGATAATATAGTTTTTATGAAAGTATCGAGAAATTTTAATGAACTAAAGAGAGCTTTAGAAACAACTAATAATATGAATAATATAGTTATGGTTTCAAATTGTGGTAAAGAAAATCAAAAAATTTATTGGGATATAGAAGATATTCAAGAGGAAGATGTGGAATATTTCACAACACTAATACTAAAAACAAGGGGGATTTCAGAGTGGAAAAAGTTTTCTTTATAGGTGCAGGACCAGGAGATCCAGATTTAATAACAGTAAAAGGGAAAAAAATAGTAGAGAGAGCAGATATAATAATTTATGCTGGTTCTTTAGTTAATCCAGAGATAATAGCTTGTCATAAAGAGGGTGCAGAGATTTTCAACAGTGCTTCAATGACTCTTGAAGAGGTAGTAGAAACTATTAGAAGAGGAGTGAGAGAAGGGAAATTAGTAGCTAGAGTACATACAGGAGACCCATCTATATATGGAGCAATAAGAGAGCAGATGGATATGCTAGATGAAACTGAAATTGAATATGAAGTTATACCAGGTGTATCATCTTTTGTAGCTTCGGCAGCTGCTATAAAAAAGGAATTCACACTACCAGGTGTATCTCAAACTGTTATATGTACTAGGTTGGAAGGGAGAACTCCTGTTCCAGAGGAAGAGTCTTTGGATAAATTAGCATCTCATAGAGCTTCCATGGCAATTTTTTTATCTGTTCACATGATAGGAGATGTAGTTGAAAAACTTACAAAACACTATCCTAGATCTACACCAGTTGCCATAGTAGAAAAAGCGACTTGGGCAGACCAAAGTATTCTATATGCAACTTTAGATACTGTGGAAGAACTTGTTAAAAAAGCTGGAATTAAGAAAACAGCTCAAATTTTAGTAGGGGATTTTATTGGTAATAAATATGAAAAATCTAAACTTTACGATAAGCATTTTACTCATGAGTATAGAAAAGGAATCTAAAATATGAAAATAGCAGTTTGGACAGTGACTAGAGGTGCTGGAGAAAATAGTAAAAAAATAAGTGACGTTATTCCAGTTGATATTTTTACATTGAAAAAATTTAATGTGGATAAAACTTTTAAAATAGATGATTTTACCCAAGAGTTAGAAACTAAATTTAATGAATATGATGCTCATATTTTTGTTATGGCAACAGGGATAGTTGTTAGAAAGATAGCGCATATGCTAAAAAATAAAGATATTGATCCTGGAGTAATAGTTATAGATGAAAATATAAATTTTGCTATTTCATTAGTATCTGGGCATTTAGGTGGTGCTAATGAGCTAACTAAAAAATTGAGTGAAAAATTAGGAATAACACCAATTATAACAACTTCAACAGATATAACAGGAAAAATTGCTGTGGATACCTTGGCACAAAAACTAAACGGACAGCTGAAATCTTTAGAAACAGCAAAAGAAGTTACAAGTTATATAGTGGATGGGAAAAAAGTATCTATACTTCTCCCTAAAAATATTGTAAAAAGAGGCTCTGTTGATGGGGTGATATTAGTCTCTAACCGTGCTGAAATAAAAATAACACAAATTTATCCTAAGAATATAGTATTGGGAGTAGGGTGTAAAAGGGGAACAACTAAAGAAATTATACTGGGTAGTATCCATGAAATTCTAAAGATGAATAATATTTCAGTGAAAAGTTTAAAACATATTGCAACAGTAGATGTAAAAAAAGATGAAATTGGTCTTTTAGAAGTTGCAAAAATTTTAAATTTGGAACTGATTATAGTGGATAGAGAGAAAATAAAAACTGTAGATTTTAAATTTGTAGGGTCGGATTTTGTGAGAAAAACCATAGGAGTGGGAAGCGTATCAGAGCCTTGTGCACTTTTATCTTCAAATCAAGATGGGGAATTTATAGTTCAAAAATATATAAAAAATGGTGTTACAATTTCAATATATGAGGAGAAAATTAATGAGGAATGAAAAAAAGATATACGTAATAGGAATAGGACCAGGTAGTATAGAAGATATGTCTAGAAGAGCATATAAAATTTTAGAAAATGTAGATGTAATTGCAGGGTATTCTACGTATATTGACTTGGTTAGAGATGAGTTTAAAGAGAAGGAGTTTTATTCTTCTGGAATGAAAAAAGAAATTGAAAGATGTGAGAAGGTTTTAGAGATAGCAAAAACAGGGAAAAGTATAGCTTTAATAAGTAGTGGAGATGCTGGTATTTATGGAATGGCAGGTATAATGTTAGAAGTGGCAAAAGAGAGTGGATTCCAAGTGGAAATCATACCTGGAATAACATCTTCAGTAGCAGGAGCAGCTTTGGTCGGAGCACCTCTTATGCATGATTCAGCAACTATAAGTTTAAGTGACCTTATGACTGATTGGGATGTAATTTTAAAAAGATTGGATAGAGCTAGTGAAGCTGATTTTGTAATCTCTCTTTATAATCCTAAAAGTAGAGGAAGAGTAGAGCAAATAGTAGAGGCAAGAGATGTTATGTTAAGACATAAATCACCCAAAACTCCAGTGGCACTTTTGAGACATGTAGGAAGAAAAGAAGAAAATTATACACTAACAAATCTAGATGAGTTCTTAACTCATGAAATAGATATGTTTACTGTTATTATTATAGGAAATTCAAAAACATATATATATGAAAATAAAATGATAACACCTAGGGGCTATAAAATATGATTTGGATTATAGGTGGTACCAAAGATTCTAGAGATTTTATAGAGCTTTTGGAAAGAGAGTTATTAGATAAAATTATAGTAACTGTTGCTACTGAATATGGTGGAAAACTTTTGGAAGAATATGGTGTTAATATTCTAGTTGGAAAAATGACCTTGGAAGAGATGAAATTATTTGTTAATGATAATGGAATAAAAAAAATACTAGATTTCAGTCATCCATATGCTATTGAAGTGACAAAAAATGCAGTGGATATAGCAAAAGAAAAAAATATACCTTATATGAGATACGAAAGAAAAAATATATATGAAAATGATGAAAATCATATTAATTTTACAGATATAGAGTCACTTATAGAATTTTTAGGAACACTAGAGGAGAAAATATTAGTTACATTGGGTGGGAACTCTGTAGATAAGTTTAAAAATCTAAAAAATCTAAAAAATATCTATTTTAGAATACTTCCAGACGTAGAGGTATTGAAAAAATGTAAGGAATCTAATATTTTAGCTAAAAATATTTTAGCTATTCAAGGACCATTTTCAAAAAAAATGAATATGACAATAATAGAAGAATACAATATAAAATATTTTGTGACCAAACATTCAGGGGCAACAGGTGGAGAGAAAGAAAAAATAGATGCTTGTAATGAAGCTGGGAGTAAAATGGTTTTTTTAGATAGACCTAATGGAAATAATTATGGTTATACTTTTGATTCTGTGATAGAATTATACGAGAAAATAAAAAATTAGTTTAGGAATAATGGTAGAGATAGTAAAGAATAAGAGAGGTATAAAAGTGCAATTAAATAGATTTATTGTTTTAGGAGTAACTCATAAAGAATTGAACATAGAAGAAAGAGAGAGTTTTATAAAAGAAAATCCAGAAAAAATTATTCAAGATTTATATGATAGAAAAAAAATAAAAGGTTATATAAATCTTTCAACATGCTTAAGAATAGAGTTTTATATTGAATTACAAGATAAAAATGATTTGTCAGCTCTTGTTGAATATTTTTCAGGGACAGAAAATATTTTTTATAAAAAAGGTAGTGAAGCAGTTTATTATTTATTTAAAGTTGTCTGTGGATTTCATTCTGTAATAAAAGGTGAGGACCAAATTTTAGCTCAAACTAAAAAGGCACTTTTTAATTCTCAGGAAAAAAAATGTAGTTCAAAAATACTTAATATAGTTTTTAATAAATCTATCGCTCTTGGAAAAATGTTTAGAACAGAGAGTAATATTTGTAGTAATGCTCTCTCTTTAGAGGCTATTTCAGTAAATTTTTTAAAATATTTAGTTGGAGATATAAAAGAAAAAAAAATTCTTATATTAGGTGTTGGGGATTTAGCACAAGGTATTTTAAAAATACTTACTAAAATGGGTCATGAACACTTATCTATAACAAACAGAACAACTCATAAAACCATGGAAATAACTGAAAAATATAATAGTAAGTTCATAGATTTTGCAGATAAAGAAAAAGAAATAGTTGAAAATGATATAGTGATAAGCATAACATCTGCTCCACACTATGTAATAAAAAATAAAGAAATGGAAATTCTGGAAAAAGATAAAAAATATTTATTTTTAGATTTAGCAGTACCTAGAGATATTGAATCTGAAATTGGAAAAAGAGAAAATGTAACTCTTTATAATTTAAACGATATTTGGAATATATATAATGAGAATATAGAAAATAGAGAGTGTTTATTAGAAGAGTATTCATATTTATTAGATGCTCAAATGGAAAATGTAAATAAGTCATTAAATTATATAGAGGGTAAATAATGAGAAAATTAATAATAGGAACAAGGGGAAGTTTATTAGCAGTAGCGCAAAGCGAATATATAAAAAGAGAACTAGAGGAAAAAAATGAAAATTTATATTGTGAAATAAAAATTATTGTTACAAGTGGAGATAAGGATTTGGTATCTAATTGGAATAATAGTGATAAATCTCTTAAAAGTTTTTTTACTAAAGAAATAGAACAGGAGTTATTGGACGGAACAATTGATATAGCAGTTCATTCCATGAAGGATATGCCAAGCATTTCTCCAAAAGGTCTTGTCTGTGGAGCAATTCCAGTAAGAGAAGATAACAGAGATGTATTGGTTACTAGAAAAAATATAAAATTTAATGAACTTCCAGCTGGTTCTATAATTGGAACAAGTTCATTGAGAAGAACTATGGGGATAAAAAATTTAAGAATGGATTTGGAAATAAAACAAATACGTGGAAATATCCATACAAGAATTAAAAAACTTGAAAATGGAGAATATGATGCCATAGTATTAGCAGCAGCAGGACTTAAAAGAGTAGGACTTGAAAGTTATATAACTGAATATTTTCAACCAGATATTTTTATACCAGCACCAGCACAAGGAGCACTATATATTCAATGCAGAGAAAATGATGAAGAGATTATGAATATTTTAGGAACTATCCATGATGAAAAAATTGCGAATCTTGTTTCTGTAGAGAGAGAGTTTTCAAGAATATTTGATGGTGGCTGTCATACACCTATGGGCTGTAGTGCAAAGGAAAAAAATGGTGAGATTATCCTAATAGGAAATTATTTTCATGAAAATAAAGAATATAAAGATTGTCTAGTGGGAAAAATAAATGAAGGAATGAAAATAGCTAGTGAATTAGCTCAGAAAATAAGGGAGAAAATAAATGCATAAAGGGAAGGTATATTTTATTGGAGCTGGTCCTAGTAATATTGGACTTTTAACGCTTAGGGGGAAAGAATTAATAGAAGAAGCAGATTGTATTGTTTATGATAGATTAATAGATAATAGAATACTTGATTTTGCCAAATCAACAGCTGAACTAGTATATCTAGGGAAAGAGAATATTGGTGGTGGACTTCTTCAAAAAGAAATAAACGAAACAATAGTGAAAAAAGCTTTGGAAGGGAAAAATGTAGCTAGAGTGAAAGGTGGAGATTCATTTGTTTTTGGCCGTGGTGGAGAAGAAATTCAAGCACTAAACGAGCATGGGATTCTTTTTGAAATGGTACCAGGGGTTAGTTCATGTATTGCTGTTCCACAATATGCTGGAATTCCAGTTACTCACAGAGGAGTATCAAATTCATTTCATGTTTTTACAGGGCATTTAGCAGACGATAGAAAAGAGCTAGATTTTGAAGTTATTGCTAAATTAGATGGAACAATAATATTTTTAATGGGAATAAAAAATGTGAAAAGTATTATGGCTAATCTGATTAAATTTGGGAAAAGTGAAGATACGCCAGTTGCAATAATTGAAAAAGGTGCTACTGAAAATCAAAGAGTAAGTGTAGGGACAGTAGCAACTATTGCTGAGATAGCCAAGAAAGAAAAAATAGTTCCTCCTGCAATAATAATCATAGGTGATGTTGTAAATTTAAGAGAAGAGTTCAAGTTTTTAGGGATGATTTAAAATATAAAAAATGAAAGGCATATGTCTTTCATTTTTTATATTTAATGATAAATAAAATATATAGAACAACAACTTTTATTATATAGTATGACTTGAATTTAACCGTTTTCAATTAAAATCAAAACAATTCATATTGAAAAAGGTTAAAACTGGTTGACTTTTTAAATTACATATGGTTAAATAAAAGTGTACAAGATATAAATTAATTTATTTTATTATATATATAATGAGGAGGAAAATTATGAAATTTTTAGATTTAAAAATAGGTATGAGTGATTCTATAACGAAAACTATTACAGCTAGAGATGTTGATTTATTTGCTGAAATCAGTATGGACAGAAATCCTGTTCATATAGATGAAGAGTATGCCTCAAAAACAATGTTTAAAAAAAGAATAGCTCATGGAATATTGGTGACAGGATTAATATCTGCTGTTTTAGGAACTAAGATTCCAGGAGAGGGAGCAATATATATGGCTCAAGAATTAAAATTTATGGCTCCTGTATTTTTAGATGATACCATTACAGCTAAAGTTGAAGTAATCGAATTAATTCCAGAAAAAAATAGAGTTATTGTTAGTACAATTTGTACAAATCAAGATGGGAAAATTGTGATTTCAGGAAAAGCTACACTTTTACAAAAAAATTAAAATAAATAATGGTTCCAGGAAAAGAATTTAGAAATTAAATATTTAGGAGGAAAAAATGGATTTTACATTAACAAAATCTCAAGAGTTATTCAAACAGATGATAACTACATTTGCTGAAAAGGAAGTAAAACCTCTTGCTGCAGAGATTGATGAAGAAGAAAGATTTCCAACAGAAACTGTTGAAAAAATGGCAAGAACAGGATTGTTTGGAATAAATATTCCAACTCAGTATGGTGGTTCAGGTGGGGACCAAATAATGTATACAATGGCTGTGGAAGAATTATCAAAAGTGTGTGGAACAACAGGTGTTATTTTATCAGCTCATGCTTCACTGGGTGTTTCTCCAATTTTAGAATTTGGAACTGAAGAGCAAAAGCAAAAATATCTTCCTAAAATGGCTAGTGGGGAGTGGTTAGGAGCTTTTGGTTTAACAGAAGCAGGAGCAGGAACAGATGCTGCAGGGCAACAAACCTTTGCAACATTTGATGAAAAAACTAATGAATGGGTATTAAATGGTGCTAAAATATTTATAACAAACGCAGGCTATGCTCATGTTTATATTATATTTGCTATGACAGATAAATCACAGGGGTTAAAAGGTATATCTGCTTTTATAGTAGAAGATGGAACTAAAGGATTCTCAATTGGGAAAAAAGAAAAAAAATTAGGAATAAGAGGATCATCAACATGTGAGTTAATTTTTGAAGATTGTAGAATTCCAAAAGAAAATCTTTTAGGGGCAATAGGAAGAGGATTTAAAATTGCAATGATGACTCTTGATGGTGGAAGAATAGGAATAGCAGCTCAAGCCTTGGGAATAGCAGGTGGAGCATTAGATGAAACAATAAAATATGTAGGAGAAAGAAAGCAATTTGGAAAACCTATTGGAAAATTCCAAAATACTCAATTCCAAATAGCAGATATGTTTGCTAAAGTAGACGCTTCAAAATTATTAGTATATAGAGCAGCATGGAAAAAAATGACAAAGCAACCTTATTCTCTAGAAGCAGCTACAGCTAAACTTTTTGCAGCAGAAGCTGCTATGGATGTAACTGTAAAAGCAGTTCAACTGCATGGTGGATATGGATACACAAGAGAATATCCAGTGGAAAGAATGATGAGAGATGCTAAAATAACTGAAATTTACGAAGGAACTTCTGAAGTTCAAAGAATGGTAATTTCAGCAAATATAATGAAATAAAAACTGGAATCTATTAGGAGGAGTATAATATGAACATAGTAGTGTGTATGAAACAAGTTCCAGATACAACGGAAATAAGATTAGACCCAAAAACAGGAACTTTAATTAGAGAAGGTGTACCAAGTATAATTAATCCAGATGATAAAGGTGGATTAGAAGAAGCATTAAAGTTAAAAGAACAATATGGAGCACATGTTACAGTTATTACAATGGGTCCACCACAAGCTGATATAGCACTTAGAGAAGCTATAGCCATGGGAGCAGATAGAGCAATACTACTTACTGATAGAAAATTTGCAGGGGCAGATACATTAGCTACATCTCATGCATTATCAGCAGCAATTGCTGAATTAGATTTTGATTTAGTTATTGCTGGAAGACAAGCTATTGACGGTGACACAGCACAAGTAGGACCTCAAATTGCAGAATTTTTAGATATACCTCAAGTTTCTTATGCAAAAGAAATAGTTTATAACGGGAAGGATGCTTTTACAGTAAAAAGAGCAGTTGAGGATGGATATTATTTATTAGAAATGCCAATACCTGGATTAATAACAGTCTTAGCAGAAGCTAATAAACCAAGATATATGCATGTTTCTGGAATTGTCAGTGCTTTTTCAAGAGAAGTTGAAATTTGGGATACAACAAAAATAAAAGTAGATGAGACGAAGTTAGGATTAAAAGGATCTCCAACAAAAGTAAGAAAATCTTTCACCAAGGGTGCTAAACAAGCAGGAAAAATTCATGAAGCAGATCCAAAAGAAGCAGCAAGATTAATAGTGGATAAACTTAAAGAAAAATTTATTATTTAAAAATCTTAAAACAGGGAGATAGATACCATGAACTTAAATGATTATAAAGGAGTATTGGTTTTTGCTGAACAAAGAGAGCGAAAAATAGAAAATGTAGCTTTTGAATTAATTGGAAAAGCTTCAGAATTAGCAAAATCATTAAATGAAAAAGTTACAGCTGTACTTTTAGGTCATAATATAAAAGAGTTAGCAAAAGAATTAATAGAAAATGGTGCAGATAAAGTTATTATGATAGATGCACCAGAACTTGAGAACTATGATACAGAGGCTTATACTCAAGCTTTTTCAGCTATAATAAAATCAAATAAGCCAGAAATAGTTTTAATAGGAGCTACTACTTTAGGAAGAGACTTAGGACCAAGAATTTCATCTAGAATAGAAACAGGATTGACAGCTGACTGTACTTCTCTTGAAATAGGCGAAGAAAAAGAACTTTTAATGACAAGACCAGCTTTTGGTGGAAACTTAATGGCTACAATAATTTGTCCAGATCATAGACCACAGATGTCAACGGTAAGACCTGGAGTTATGAAAAGATTAGAAAAAGAAGAAGGTAGAATAGGGGAAATAGAGAATTTTGATTTGATTTTTGATAAATCAAAGTTTAAAGTTAAACTTTTGAAAATAGTAAAAGAAGAGAAAAAGAAAGTTGATATAACTGAGTCTAGTATTTTAGTTTCTGGAGGAAGAGGTTTAGGAACTGAAGAACATTTCATGAAGTTAGAAGAGTTAGCATCAGAAATAAAAGCAATCGTTTCTGCATCCAGAGCTGTTGTTGATGCTGGTTGGATTACACATGATAGACAAGTTGGACAGACTGGAAAAACAGTAAGACCAGAAGTTTATTTTGCATTTGGAATTTCAGGAGCTATTCAACATTTGGCTGGAATGGAGGAATCTGATTTTATAATAGCTGTTAATAAAGATAAATTTGCTCCAATATTCTCAACTGCAGATTTAGGGATTGTAGCTGATGCCAATAAAGTTATTCCTGAAATTATTCAAGAATTAAGAAGAGTAAGATTGGAAAAATAAGAGTATAACCTCGTGAGAAAAACTTACTCATTTATATGACTAAGATTATAATCATGAGGTTTTTTGATAAATATTTGTAGGAGGGGAATAAGTGGAAAAAGTTATATCATTAGAAGAAGCTGGTAAACATATAAAAAGTGGAATGTCAATTATGATGGGTGGATTCATGCAAACTGGAGGTCCTAAAAGCATAGTTGAGGAAATATTAAGAAGTGAAATTAAAGATATAACTTTAATTGCTAATGATACAAGTTTTATGGATAGAGACAAAGGGAAACTAATAGTAAATAAAAGAGTGAAAAAAGCAATTGTTTCCCATATTGGATTAAATCCAGAAACAGGTAGACAAATGCGGGAAGGAGAAATTGAAGTGATATTGACTCCTCAAGGAACTTTAGTAGAAAAAATAAGAGCTGGTGGAGCGGGACTAGGTGGAATTTTAACTCCAACAGGAATAGGGACTGTAGTTGAGGAAGGGAAACAAATAATAGAAATTGAAGGAAATAGATTTATATTGGAGACAGCACTAAAAGCAGATTTAGCAATTATTTATGCTACAAAAGCTGATAGATACGGAAATTTATCTTTTGAGGGATCTACAAGAAATTTTAATACAGTAATGGCAACTGCTGCAGATATTGTAATCGTTGAAGCGGATGAGATTATAGATGGAGCATTAAATCCTAATGAAATTGTGATACCGGGAATTTTTGTGGACTATATAGTTCAAGGGGGGGAGATTTAATATGGAATTAACTAAAGAAGAAATAAGAGAAATAATATCTAAAAGAGTTGCAAAAGAATTTAAAGATGGGGATGTAGTTAATTTAGGAATAGGTCTTCCAACAGAAGTAGCAGCTTATATCCCAAAAGATATAAATGTAATTTTACAATCTGAAAATGGACTTTTAGGAATGGGACCATCACCTGCTGAAGGTGAAGAGAGTGATAAAGTAACAAATGCTGGTGGCGGATACGTAACTATATTAGAAGGAGGTTATTTTTTTGACACAGCTACTTCATTTGGTATAATTAGAGGAGGGCATGTAGATGCTACAGTTTTAGGAGCTCTCCAAGTGGATGAAAAAGGAAACCTTGCAAACTGGATGGTTCCTGGAAAAATGATTCCTGGAATGGGGGGAGCAATGGATCTTGTAGTGGGAGCTAAGAAAGTTATTGTAGCTATGGAACATACAATGAAAGGTCAAATAAAAATATTAAAAAATTGTACTCTTCCACTTACAGCCAAAGCACAGGTAAATATGATTGTTACTGAAAAAGGAGTTATGGAAGTAACAGCAGATGGACTTCTTTTAACAGAAATAAGTCCTCATTCTTCTGTATTAGAAATAGAACAATTTACAGAAGCAAAACTTATAATTTCTAAAAATTTAAAAATTATGGGCGAGTAATACATTATTTATTATAATTTTTATTTGTTATCATGGAGGTAAAAATGAAAAAAGTCTATATTGTATCAGCTAAAAGAACAGCAGTAGGAACATTTTTAGGAAGTTTAAGTAAAATTTCTCCTGTGGATATGGGAACTGCTGTTGTTAAAAATATTTTTGAAGAAACAGGAATTAGTCCAACTGTAATTGATGAAGTTATAGTTGGAAATGTATTAAGTGCAGGACAAAAACAAGGTGTAGGGAGACAAGTCTCTGTTAATTCTGGTATTCCTATTGAAGTTCCAGGATACTCTGTAAATATTCTTTGTGGGAGTGGGATGAAGTCTGTAATGATAGCTGCCAATGATATTAAGCTAGGAGAGGCAGAATTAGTTATAGCAGGTGGAATTGAATCAATGTCTTTAGCACCCTATCTTCAGCATAATATAAGAACTGGAAATAAAATGGGAGAAGTATCTTTAAAAGATCATGTTATTGTAGATGGTTTAACAGATGCTTTTACAGGAACTCATATGGGAATTACTGCTGAAAATATAGCTACTAAACATAATATTTCAAGAGAATCACAGGATAAATTTGCTATTTATTCTCAGAAAAAAGCAATAGAAGCTATTGATTCAGGAAGATTTAAAGATGAAATAGTTCCTTTAGAAGTAAAAATTGGGAAAGAAACAGTTCTATTTGCACAAGATGAACATCCTAATAGAAAAACAAATTTAGAAAAATTAGCAGGACTTAGACCAGCATTTAAAAAAGATGGTTCTGTTACTGCAGGAAATGCTTCTGGGGTAAATGATGGTGCCGCTATGGTTTTATTAGCTTCAGAAGAAGCAATAAAAAAATATAATTTAAAACCACTTGCAGAAATAATAGGATATGATCAAGCAGGAGTTGGACCAGAAGTAATGGGACTTGGACCAGTTCCAGCTATTAATAAAGTTTTAAAAAGAACAGGAATGACTTTAAATGATATGGATTTAATTGAATTAAATGAAGCTTTTGCAGCACAAAGCTTAGGAGTAGTAAAGGAACTATCTGAAACTAATAACGTTACAGAAGAATCAATTTTAGAGAAAACTAATGTAAATGGTGGAGCAATAGCTTTAGGACACCCTATCGGTGCTTCAGGTGCAAGAATAATTGTTACGCTTATCCATGAGATGAAGAAAAGAAACTCTAATTATGGATTAGCTTCTCTTTGCATAGGTGGAGGAATGGGTACTTCTATTATTCTTAAAAATATAAAATAATAATAATGAAATATTGAAGAATAGACTCTAAAAGTAGTAAAAATTTTAGAGTCTATTTTTATATTATATTTATGAAAATATAATTTCAATTTTGTCGAAACAGGAAAAAAATTTTCAAAAATGATTGACAGAGTAAAAAAAAAATGTTAATTTATATGCATGTAATCTTAAATTCTTTATAAATAATAAATGGATATTTCAGGAGGATAAAAATGAGTTTAGAAACAACTATTAATAGAAATAGTATTACTATGAATTTCACAGTAAAATATTGTAATAATTCAATATCATTACTTGACAGTAGTGGATTTAAAAAAGTTATAACAGCATTTTTAGAAGAACTAGAAAGAAAAGAAGTCCCAGTTTATATATATTTGAAAGAGAGAAATAATGAAGATAAAGAATTAAATGAGGTTATGACAGATTTTTTTAAACTTCTCATGGTATTAAAAGTAGATAAAATATCTATGTTAGGTGAAAAATATCTGAAATTTTTAGATGACAGAGATATTTTAATAGAATTTATAGAAAGACTTTATAATTTTTGGAGAAAATTTGAGAGATATGCAATAGTTAAAAATTCAAAAAGAGGTGAAGGACTTCAGAATGTAAATTTTATTGAAGCTATAAATAATTTTAAAAATCTTATACTTAAAACATATAGGGAGATAGAGGAGTCTATTTTAGGTTATAAGTATAGAGTTTATAGACAATTAAGTGCAGGAATAAATGCAGGAATAATATTAAATAGTACTAAGAGAAATTGTCCAGCTGAATATTCATTTTTAGAAAAAATTCCATTTATAGAAACTATTATTTTACAACCACCATTTATAACCTATCCTAAGAGAAATACAAGAACTGGAACATTTCAAGAAGTAAAAGAAAATCCTTTTAAAGATATAACTATAAGTAAAGAAAATTGGCTTTGTTATCCTGCAAAAGTAGGAGATTCATTGGCATTTATTTATTTTAATAGAGATTTTATGTCACAAGGAGTTGCTTTATGTAATCTTTTTGAGTTGGCAAGAGAAGAGGAATATATAAATAGAAGACCTGATATACTTTATATTTATGGAGTAAAAGATTTTGAACAAGAAATGAAAACAGTATTCTACAACGATAAAGAAAATAATATGATGATAGGATATGCAAATTATAGTGAAGATATAGATTATTTTGGTTATATGAAAAAAATGATATTAACACTTCATAATATAAGAATGATAGAAAAAGGAAATCTTCCAATACATGGTGCTATGGTGAATATTATTATGAAAAATGGAAAAAAAATTAATGTAGTAATTATGGGAGATAGTGGAGCAGGGAAATCAGAGAGTTTAGAGGCATTTAGAAATCTTAGTGAAAAATATGTAAAAGATATGAAGATAATATTCGATGATATGGGAACTCTAACAATAGAAGAAAAAGGAAGTCCTAAAGGGTATGGAACAGAGATAGGAGCTTTTGTAAGATTAGATGATCTTGATATTGGATATGCCTATAAAGAGATTGATAGAAGTATATTTATGAATCCAGATAAAATAAATTCAAGAATAATAATACCTGTAGCTTCCTATAATGATATTATGAAAGGATATCCAATAGATATATTCCTTTATGCTAATAATTATGAAGTTGGAGAAGAGATAGAGTTTTTTAATTCAATGGAAGAAGCTATTCCTATTTTTAAAGCTGGAAAAAGAATGGCAAAAGGAACTACTAGTGAAAAGGGATTGGTAGATTCTTATTTTGCTAACCCATTTGGACCAGTACAGAATATAGAAAAAACAGATATACTTATAGATAAATTTTTTATAGAGATGTTTAAGAAAGGTGTGAAAGTTGGTCAAATAAGAACCCAATTAGGAATAAGTGGAAATGAAAAAGAAGGTCCTAAAAGAGCAGCAGAAAAACTATTTGATTTTATAAAAAGATAAAAAGATAAAAAGATACTAGCGATAGCAGTTTGTTAGTATCTTTTTAGAATAATTTAAATTTTTTCACTAAAAATAGAGAATACAATTTTACTAAAACATATTTTTCGAGAAGATTCTAGATGTATATTGATATTATTAGATTCTTTTATAATAGATTTAATGGCACTATTAAAACTAAAATGAACATCATCATCCAATGTAAAATTATTTTTTATAATTGTTTTTAAATAATTAGTTCTAAAAAATCCTTTGGTTGGAGTATCTCCAGAGAGTTTAACTGTTATTTCAAAGTCATCTTTTAATTTAGTATCGCACTGAATATCTGTTATTCTTACTATTGATTTTACAATATCTTCTTTATCTAAATTCTGCGGTACAGGAATAGAAAAAGAAAATTTTTCTTTTAAATTATTATTTTCATGAAAAATCCAATCGTATTGATTTATTGTTTGTTCACCAGCAATATCAAGTTGCATATTGATTTTAATTTGTTCATAGGAAAGGTTTTTTCCAAGGAGATACATAAGTTTAACAATAGCTGCTTCTGGCGTAAGGTCAGAGCCACTAATAACTCCTAAATCAACTAGTTTAGCACTAGCTTCATAGAGTCCCATTTTAACAAACCCTTTTGTACATTGTGTGATATTTACAAGAATAATTTTTTTTAGAGTAATGTAGCTAATTACATCTAAGAATTCTTTGTTGGTAGGAGCATTTCCATTCCCAAAAGTTTTTAAAATAACTCCTTTTATACTGGGATTAGAATCTATTATATTTTTTATGAATTTTGCTTGGAGTCCAGGAAAAATATCTATTACAATAATATCCTCATTGAAAAAGGGGTCTATTAAAAATTTTTTATGTGATTTTTTTAAAATTCGGTCTTTAATAACTCTAATATCACCGCCTACTTCTGCAAGGGGTGAGTAATTAGGAGATGAAAATCCAAAATAATTTGATGCATCAAGTTTTCTAGATCTGTTACCTCTAAGTAGGGTATCACGAAAAAAGATAGAGACTTCAGGGATAAGTGTTACTCCATAAAGATCATTTCCAGCTATTTTTATAGATGTTATAAGATTTTGTAAAGCATCACTTCTAGGTGTTTGAAGTGGAACTTGTGAACCTGTAAAAACAATCGGTTTAGACAAATTTTTACAAATAAAAGATATAGCAGAAGCTGAAAAAGCCATGGTATCCGTCCCATGTAAGATGACAAAACCGAGATAATGGTCATAGTTTTTTTCTATTATCTCACTTAATTCTATCCAAATTTTAGGATTCATATCTGAAGAGTCAATGAGTTGTGAAAGTTGACAATAATCTGTATCAAAATGTTTAAGTATTGGATGTTCATCTGTAATTTCATTCCAATTTTTAGCAGGTCTTAGGGGAGAGAAAGAATTATTTTTTTCAGAATAGACCATTGCAATAGTTCCGCCAGTATTAATTACAAGTACTTTATCCACCATTATATTAACTCCTTAAAATTTTATATAGTTCAATTATAAACTGAAAAAGTTAAATATTCAACCTAATTAATAGATGGAATTAAATTATATTTTTGAAGCACAAATTAAATATTTTATGGTATAATTTCAGTAAGAGGTGAATTTTATAATGAAGGAAAATATTGCTCTAATTGGTTTTATGGGGAGTGGGAAAACAACAATTGGAAGGCATCTTGCAAAAGAATTAGAAATGAAATTTATTGATACAGATAAAATGATATCTATGCATGAGAAAAAAACTATTTCAGAAATATTTCAAGAACATGGTGAAAGATATTTTCGAGATTTAGAAAGAAAAATAATAGCAGAAGAATCTAGAGAAAATAATATAGTTATCTCTACTGGTGGTGGAGCTATTGTGGATAATGAGAATATAAAAAATTTAAAAAAAACTTCTTTTGTAGTATATTTAGATAGTAGTTTAGAGTGTATTCATGAAAGGGTAAAAAATGGTAAAAATAGACCTTTATTAAATGAGGTTATAGATTTATTTGCCACAATAAAAGAATTGCATGAAAAAAGAGATTGGTTATATAGAGTATCTAGTGATTTTTTTGTAAAAATAGATGTTAATTCAAATATTCATGATACGGTTAATTTAATAAAAGAGGCATATATTAAAAGTTAAATATAATGTAACTTGTAACTAATTTTTTTAGGAGGGAATATTATGAATAATTTAAAAGGTAAACTAGTATTAATTACAGGTGCAAGTAATGGAATTGGGAAAGCAATAGCTATTAAATATGGAGAATTAGGTGCTAACTTGATATTAATGGGAAGAAATGAAGAAGCCTTAACAGAATTAAAAGAGAAAATTGAAAAAACTTCTTTTGTAAATGCTACTATTTGTGTATGTGATATTAGAAATTTTAAACTCTTAAAGGAAAAAATAGAAAAATTACCTGAAGAATTGAAAAAAATAGATATTTTGATAAATAATGCTGGTCTTGCTATTGGATTAGAAAAATTATATTTAAATGAAGAGGAAGATATAGACACTGTTGTTGATACCAACGTAAAAGGTATTTTATATATGATTAAGCTTGTTGTTCCTTTAATGATAGGCTATAAAATAGCTGGTCATATTATAAACATGGGTTCTATAGCTGGAAATTATGCCTATGCAGGTGGTGGTGTTTATTGTGCTTCTAAAGCTGCAGTTAAAACTATAAGTGACGGATTAAGAGTGGAGTTAGTAGATACAAAAATTAGAGTTACAACAATATTGCCAGGTATAGTAGAAACTGATTTTAGTTTGATAAGATTTAAAGGTGATGATGAACGAGCTAAGAATGTTTATAAAGGAATAGAAGCTTTAACTCCTGAAGATGTTGCTGGAACAGTTATATATGTTAGTAATTTACCAGGAAATATTCAAATAACTGACTTAACATTAACTCCAGTAAATCAAGCTAATGGAATGGTTTCATTTAAAAAATAATAAGAATGATAAAAATTTATAGAAATAAAAAAGACGAAAATTTAATAATTTTAAATTTTCGTCTTAATATTATTTAAAAATTTGTAGGTTGAATCATAAAGTATGATCTTGGGTGTTTACAGACAGGACAAACTAGTGGTGCATCTTTTGTTGAATGAATATGACCACAGTTCATACATTCCCAATGTTCTTCATCTGCTCTTGAGAAAGTTTCACCAGTATTAATTCCTTCTAATAATTTTCTATATCTAGCTTCATGCACTTTTTCAATTTTTCCAACAGCTTCAAAAAGAGCTGCAATTTCTTCTAAATTATCTTCTCTAGCTTGTTTAGCATAGCTAGCATACATATCAGTCCACTCATGATTTTCATTATTAGCTGCGATTTCTAAATTTTCTTTAGTAGAACCGATTCCATTATTTAATAATTTAAACCAAACTTCTCCATGTTCTTGTTCATTATGAGCAGTTTCTTCAAATATTTGTGCAATTTGCATATAACCATCTTTTCTAGCTTGACCAGCAAAACATGTGTATTTAGCTCTAGCCATAGATTCATCGGCAAAAGCTTTTAATAAATTTTGTTCTGTAATAGTTCCTTTAAAATCTTTCATTTTTATAGCTCCTCTATATTAAAATTAATATTTGTGTATATAGTTATCTTGAAATATCTTCTAAATTTGAAATTAATTTAAGAAATTCACTTTTAATAGTGATGTTAGATATAAAAAATACTATTCTACGTGAACCCTCATGTATATAAGCAACTCTACATTCCGTATCTTCATTTAGTATAATTTTGTATTCATAAATTGTTTTTTCTCTATATTTGTATGGGTCTGCAGTTGAAATTTTATAAGGTTTATCGTCGATAAGAATAGGTAAAATATTAGCTATATTATCTCTTATTAATGTTTCAAATTCTTTATTTTTACCAAAAAATTTTTTTATTGTGATAGAATCCTCAATTATAGTAGTTTCTGTTTTTTTCATATAAATCCACCTTTTTAATTTTATTGTTTTATAAGAATAATTAATAATAACAAAAAAAAATAACAAATGTCAAGTTATTATTTTTATCTTAAATGGAATTATATGTTATTTTATTCTTTGAAAACTTCCTCTAACTATATATGAATATTAAGGAAAAGATAGATTTAATTTTGATAAAAAATAAATTGAAATAGAAGAAAATATAAGATAGGAATAAAAACTAATAGAAAACAAATCAAGAAAATAAAACGAGAAAAACAATTTCGAAAAAATTATTAAATTAAATAATTTTATGTTAAAATAGAAAAGGGTATAAAATAAGAGTAAATATATGGATAGAAGAATAAAAGAAACCTCAAGTTAAAAATTTGGGGATTAAATTATTATAGAGTTTGATGTTATAATTTTTTTTATAAAAAAGGATGTTAGGGAGGGTAAAAAATGAAATTTATTTTTAATCATTTCAATATTAATGTTTTAAATCTTGAAAAAAGTATAAGTTTCTATGAAAATGCATTGGGGCTTAAAGAGATAAAAAGAAAAAAAGCAGATGATGGAAGTTATATTTTAGTTTATATGGGAGATGGTGAAACTGGATTTTCTATTGAACTGACATGGCTAAGAGATAGAAAAGAACCTTATGATCTAGGTGATGAAGAGTTTCACTTAGCTTTTATAACAGATGATTATGAATCAGCACATAAGAAACATAGTGAATTAGGATGTATTTGTTATGAAAATCTAGATATGGGTATTTATTTTATAAATGATCCAGATGGATATTGGCTAGAAGTTATACCACCTAGAAAATAATTGTGAATTAAACGGAGATATTTATGAATGAGAAAGAAGTTAATTTGATTAAAGAGATTTATAATTTTTTATCTGAAAATTATTTTAACTTACTTAACAAAAAAAATTGGAAATATTTTCAAAATCTTTATAAAAAATGTGATATATATGAGATTCTTTGAAATTTTGAATAAAAATAGAATAGAGAAAATCCTAGAATGGGTTTTCTCTATTTTAATATATTTTGATATTTTTTAATTTATCTCTTTAATTTCAAATTATCTTAAAGAGACTTTAGATAAATTTCTTTAGCAATATCAGGTGTTAAATCACTAGTTTCAGAAATAGCTGTGAATTTATGTCTTTTTAATCCTTCAATAACTTCATCTAGTTGATTTTCAGTGACACCGTAATCACTAAGTTTTGTAGTTATTCCTAAACTTTGGAAAAACTCTTCAGTTTTTTGGATAGCTTTAAGGGCTTTTTCTCTTGTTGTTCCTGTTGTAATATGCCAGACTCTCTGAGCATATTGAGCTAATTTTTCTTCTTTTTTATCTATTCTAATCTTCCATAAGGCTGGTAGAATAACTGCAAGAGTTTTAGCGTGATCTATTCCAAAAATAGCAGTAAGTTCATGTCCAAGTATATGAATACTCCAATCTTGAGGGACTCCAGCACCAATAAGTCCATTCAGTGCCATTGTAGAATTCCATACAAGATTAGCTCTTAAATCATAATTTGTTGGATCATCAATAGTTTTTTTACCTATTTCTAGCATACTTTTAAGAATACCTTCAGAAGTTCTATCTTGAAATGTTGCATTTATAGGATAAGTTAAATATTGTTCAATTGTATGTACAAAAGTATCTACAACGCCATTTGCCACCTGAGTAGCTGGTAAGGTATAGGTTAAAGTAGGGTCTAATATGGAGAATTGTGGAAATGTTAAAATATTATTAAATGAAAGTTTATCTTTGCCTAATGTAATAACTCCACCACTGTTCATTTCTGAACCTGTAGCAGGAAGAGTAACAACAGTACCAATTGGTAATGCTGATTTAAGTGAAACTCCACGACCACTATAAACTAAATCTTTTTCTCTGCCAAAATAATCACTTGCTGATACTGCCAGGGATATAAATTTTGTTCCATCCATTACAGAGCCACCACCAACAGCTAAAAGAAAATCAATTTTTTCTTTTCTACAAATTTCAATAGCTTTCATAAGAGTTTCGAATTTAGGATTAGGTTCGATTCCACCGAATTCAAATAATTCTCTCTTAGATTTTTTTAGTTCGTTAAGAACAATGTCCAGCGTTCCAAATTTTTTGACAGAGCCACCACCATAAAGAACTAAGACTCTAGATTCTTTAGGTACTAAATCATCAAGTTGTTTTAATTCTCCTTTTCCAAAAATAATTTTTGTTGGGTTATAAAATGTAAAATTATTCATTATCTTTACCTCCAATATTGAAATTTAAGATTATTATTATGTGCACAATCCATATTTAGATTGTATTATATAGAGGTATAGAATGCAACTAATTAATTTTATTATATAATATGGTTATATTTAAGTATGTTTTTTTTGAATATTATTCTTGAATAATGGATATGGTAATTTATATATGTAGTAATATGAAATCATCAAAAAAAATTTTTTTAATTTTTATGTTCTTTAATAGTTTTTTATGGTCTTAAAATGAAAAAAAGATTGACTATTAGCATATATAGGAATATATTAGACATAGGTTTAAAAATAAAAGAGATACTGTCCGCCTATCTATAAATATTATAGATGACCGGGGTAGACTAAAAACGGAGGTATGACGTTATGGCTATCAAGTATGTTCCAGAACCATTTAGAATTAAAATGGTAGAAGTTATTAAAATGACAACAAAAGAGGAAAGAGAAGAGAAAATTAAAGAGGCTAATTACAATCTTTTTAATTTAAAAGGGCAAGATGTCTATATTGATCTTTTAACAGATTCAGGTACTAACGCCATGAGCCAAGAACAATGGGCAGGTGTTATCAGAGGTGATGAAGCTTATGCTGGAGCTTCGAGTTATTTTAATTTAGTTAATGCAGCTAAGGATATTTTTGGTTATGATTTTATTCAGCCAGTTCATCAAGGACGTGCAGCGGAGAAAGTTCTTTTTCCTACAATCTTAAAAAAAGGACAATATGCTATTTCAAATATGTTTTTTGATACAACTAGAGCTCATGTTATTTTAGCAGGAGCAAGACCTTTGGATTGTGTTGTAGCAGAAGCTAAAGACCCTTCTAAAAGAAGTAAATTCAAAGGTAATATGGATATTGAAAAAATGGAAAGATTAATAGCTGAGCATGGTGTTGAGAATATAGGGCTAGTAGTAATGACAATAACAAATAATTCAGCAGGAGGTCAACCTGTTTCTTTAAAAAATATTAGAGAAGTTTCAAATATTTGTAAAAAATATAATATACCACTAGATATAGATGCAGCTCGTTATGCTGAAAATTCTTTCTTTATTAAAAAAGATGAAGATGAATGCAAAGATATGACAATTAAAGAAATAATAAGAGAAACATTTTCTTATGGAGATTTTTTTACCATGTCAGCAAAAAAAGATACTATAGTTAATATGGGTGGGCTACTAGGAGTAAAAGATGAAAAAAAATACTCTGACCTTATCTTAAAAATTAAGGCTAACTGTATTAGTTTTGAAGGGTTTACAACTTATGGAGGTCTTTCAGGTCGTGATTTAGAAGCATTAGCTATAGGATTATATGAAGGAATTGATGAAGAATTTTTAAAATATAGAATAGGACAGATGGAGTATTTAGCAGCTAAACTTGATGATGCAGGAATAGCTTATCAAGCTCCAGTTGGAGGTCATGGTGTCTTTGTAGATGCTAAAAAATTATTTCCTCAAATACCATATAATGAATTCCCAGGTCAAGTTTTAGCAATTGAACTGTATAAAGAAGCTGGAATAAGAACATGTGATATAGGTTCTTATATGCTAGGGAATGATCCTGATACAAATGAACAGCTTCAAGCTGATTTTGAATTTACACGTCTTGCAATTCCAAGAAGGGTATACACTCAAGCACATTTAGACATAATGGCAGATGCTCTAATTGAAATAAAAAATAGAGCTCATGAAATAAAAAAAGGATACAAAATAACTTGGGAACCACCTATTCTTAGACATTTCCAAGCTTCACTTGAACCAATTCAAGATTAATAGAGTTAAATTTTAAATTTATTTTTGTAACTACTTAGAAAAGTATTTTACTTTTTTTTAGTAGTTACTTTTTTCATATATGAAATATTATATATATAAATAGATTTTTATGTTAAAATAGAGTATGAAATATAAAAAAAAGGAGCGAGTATTTATGGAAAAACATTTGAAAAAAGCTTTAAAAAAAATTATTTTTATTCCAATATTTATGTTAATGATGAATTCATTAACTATGGGACAAGAAAAAAAGGATCTAATAATAAGCTCTGCAATAAGTATGAAAGAAGCCGTTGGTGAAATTATTCAAGAGTATGAAAAAGAAAATCCTAAGAATAATATTAATTTTTTAACTAATTTTGGTGCCTCAGGTTCTTTAAGAGCCCAGATAGAAAACGGTGCTCCAGTTGATATTGTTATGTTTGCTGACACTAAAAATATGGATAAATTGGAAGATTTAAAAATTATTGATGCTAAAGATAGGGTACAAATAATATATAATGCAATAATTCTTGTAGGTTATAAAAATTTGAATAAAATAGAAAACTTAGAAGGTAAAAAAATAAGTATTGGTCAACCAGTGCTAGTTCCTTTGGGAACATATTCAAAAGAATACTTAGATAATATGGGGATATATAATAAAATTGAAAAAGATATTATTTTTGCTAAAGATGCAAAATCAGTCTTTAATTATATAGAAAGAGAAGAAGTGGACTATGCAATTATTTATAAAAGTGAACTTAAAAATATAAAAAATAGTAAAATTGTTTTTGAAGTAGATGATTCTAAATATACAAAACCAAATTATAGTTTTGCCATGGTAAAAGAACGTAAAGATTCTGAAAATGAAAAATTCTTCTTGTTTTTACAGAGTAATACAAGCAAAAATATATTTAAAAAGTATGGATTTAAAATTTCAGAATAAAGGTTGTGAACATTTATGATTTTATCAGCATTACTGATAAGTTTAAAAATATCTTTAATTTCTGTTTTTTTTAGTGTAATTATTGCTATTTTATTAGCATGGAAAATAGGAAGAGTTGAAAAAAAATGGAAAAGAATTTTAGAATGGGGAATAACTCTCCCTATATTTTTCCCACCTTCTGCAATAGGTTATGTTCTATTATTAGTTTTGGGAAAGAAGGGTTTTATAGGAAGTTATCTCTATAATTTTTTTGATATAAAAATAATTTTCACATGGTGGGCTGGTGTTATAGCAACATCAGTAGTTATTTTACCTATACTTTATCAAAATATAAAGGGAGGATTACTTGGTATTGAAAAAAGCTATATGGAAGCAGCTAAAGAGTTAGGTGCTTCATCTTGGATAACTTTAATCTATATTCAATTACCCATGATAAAAAAAAGTATATTTACAGGATTACTTTTAGCTATTGGAAGAGCTATTGGAGAGTTTGGAGCTACTTTAATGGTTGCAGGTAATATTCCAGGAAGGACTCAAACTATCCCCATGGCAATCTATTCTGCAGTAGAATTAGGTGATTACAATACTGCAAATATTATTTTAGTTATAATAAGTTTTATGAGTTTTATAATTTTGGTCTTTTATAACTATAACTTAAAAAAAAATGATTAATAAATTAAAAAATAACACTTCTAAAGAATAGCTGAAGTGTTATTTTTATTTCTCTATTTTTGTTACATACTTTTTTCTTTTTCATCATTAGATTGTGAATCACTTAAATTTAAAGTTATAAAATTTATTCCTAAAAATAAAATATACCAACCTAAAACTGGGAAAAGAGCTGAGGAGTTAAAAAATGGAGTGACTATAATTAAAGAACCAAATAGGAAGTGCATAAATCCTTTGAAAATAATAGAAATCTTGGTGAAATTCTGAACTCCTTCCCAATTAGTAATATTATGGTCTCGCCCAATAACCATTACAACACCCTTAATACAAAATAAAATACCAATGAAAAGATACGGAGTAGTAAAAATATTGAAATAAATAACTAAAAAAGCTATAACTTCAGCTAATCCTTCACTAAATACAACTCCCCACTGAAAATAAGGGTTTTTTCTTCGAGTAAAAGAATATACAATATGATTACAACCATTTAGTAATAAAATAATAGCAAGTATTAAATCTACATTGTTATTAAATAATTTCATATTACTGATTCCTAACGCACCTATAACAACATATAAAACACCTAAAAATAAAAAAAAGTTTTTCATTTTTTTTAACATATTTCCTCTCCTTATAAATTAAAGTTATTAGATAACATATTATAACATAAATTTTAAAAGTAAAATTAATATATTAAAAAAAGGAAAATAAATTGATATTTCGTATATATATAAAGATAGTACGATTATAAATATGATATTGTTAAAAATAAAGTTATATAGAAATGTGGAGGGAAAAATGAGAATAAATTATGAGACATTATCACCAAAATGTAAAGATGTAGATAAAGCTATAACTAGTTTAATGGAAGAGCTAGAGGCTGTAAATTTTTATAATATGAGAGCTGAGCAAGCAAGTGATCCTGAATTAAAAGAGCTTCTTTTACATAATAGAAATGAAGAAGTTGAGCATGCTGCCATGCTAACAGAATGGCTACGTAGAAATATGCCTAACTTTGACAAAGAACTAAAAGATTATCTTTTTACTACGGATTCTTTAACAGCAGTAGAAGCAGTTAATATGGATAGAGGAGCTACTGCAGGGACACAATCAACTGAGACATTAGGAATAGGAAATTTAAAAAAATAAGGAGGAACTAATATGGACTTTTTGAAAAAAAATTTAGCACCTATTACAGAAAAAGGGTGGAATGAAATTGAGAGTAGAGCAAAAGTAGTGATTGAAAATCATCTTGTAGGTAGAAGATTCTTAAAAGTAGAAGCTCCTAAAGGAAGAAATTTTGAAGGAGTATATACTGGAAGAGTAGAAATACTTGAAAAAAATGGATTAGAATATGGACTATATAAAGTACAACCACTTTTAGAAACAAGAATTTCATTTACTTTAGATAGATGGGAGTTGGATAATATTGAAAGAGGTGCTAAAGATGTTAATTTTGATAATTTAGATGAAGCAGTGAAAAAAGCTTCTATATTCGAAGAAAATGCTATATTTTACGGTATAGAAGAAGCTTCAATAGAAGGATTAAGAGCTTCAACTCAACCTATAGTTAATTTTGGAAAAACAGAAGAAGAAACTCTAAAAAGTATTATAGAGTCAATATATAAGTTAAAAGATTTATGTGCAGAGAAACCTTATGTACTAGTTGTAAGTAAAGAAAAATGGATATATTTAAATACTGTAAGTAAAGATTCTTTATTGGTAAAAAAATTAGAGAAAATTTTAGGAACAGAAATATTAGTTAGTAATACAATTAAAGAGGCATTTTTATTACCTTATGACAATGAGAATACTGAATTACATATAGGACAAGATTTTTCTATTGGGTACCAAAGTTCAAATGATTCAGAAATAAAAATGTATGTTACTTCTAGTTTCACTTTTAGAATTTTAGATAAAAATTTAGTAATAGTTTTTGAGTAAATAAAGATAATTGTAAAAAAGTAGAATAATTGAAAAAAAGTGAGCTAATTTAATTTTAACTCACTTTTTTCTATAGATTATAGAAAAAAATAAATTGAAGAAGTTAAAAGAATAAATAGCTATAAAAGTTTAAATAGTGTAAAGATAAAAAGAACTTTAAGTTATTGAGGAGGAATATAGATGATTTTAAAAGAATTTAAAGAATTTGCTATCAAAGGAAATGCTATTAACTTAGCTATTGGGGTTATTATTGGAGGTGCATTTGGTAAGATTGTGACTTCTATTGTAAATGATATTTTAATGCCCATTATTGGAGTTTTATTAGGTGGAATCAATTTGGGTAATTTAAAATATGTTATAAAATCATCTGAAGGAACGATTCCTGAAGTAGCCATAAGATATGGGAATTTTATTCAGTCAGTTGTAGATTTTACAATAATTGCTTTTTGTATTTTTTTTATGTTAAGAGCAATTAATAAATTACATAAAAAAGAAGAAATAAAAAAAGTACCATTAGCTCTCACTAAAGAAGAAACTCTTTTAACAGAAATTAGAGATTTATTAGAAAAAAAATAAGTCATAATTAGAGAGTACCCAACAAGTAAAAAAAGTAAAAAAAACATTGAAATCACTTAATTAATTTCAAAAAAATGCTATATATAGTGCAAATAAAAATGCAAAAAACTTTTGCAATAGGTTGATAGGAGGCTACGAATGTATAAAAAAACAGAAGAGCAATTGACATTAAGAGCAGTTTATTTTCCCATTTGGAAAATTAGATAAAGAAAATAGATGGGGGCAATTATCCAATTCAATTCCTTGGCGAGAAGATGAAGAAATTTATTCTAAAAAATTTGTAAATAACGGAAATAGAGCTAAAAGTATAAGAATAACTTTAGGAAGTTTAATCATAAAATAAATTTTAAATTGCTCAGATGAAGAAACTGTTAATCAAGTAAAAGAAAATCCATA
>CAMTIW010000004.1 GCA_947072665.1 uncultured Fusobacteriaceae bacterium
ACCCCCATGCTTGGGGGCAGGGGGTTGGAAATAGGCTTTAGCCTTTTTTTATAATTAATTTTCGAAATATAATTGTATTTATATGGTTGTATAAGTATGTTTTTAGTTTTTAATGTATTGATTTTTATAAAAAAATAGTGTATAATTATTTGATGTAAAATAAATGTGGAAATTTAAAAATGGGAGGAGGTATTGATGGAAAGAAAAAAAAGTTTAACAGACAAATTTCTAAATATTATTGAAAAAGGTGGGAATGCCTTGCCCCATCCAGGAACTTTATTCGCTATTTTAGCAGTTGTGGTAATTATAATTTCAGGTATTGGTTATGCATTGGGATGGTCAGTAGATTTTATAGGAATAAATAGAAAAACATTCAAAGTTGAAGAAATGGTAGTGAAAGTAAAACCTTTAGTAACAAAAGAAGGAGTGAATTATATTTTTACATCTTTAGTTAATAATTTTACTAGTTTTGCTCCATTAGGGACAGTTTTAGTAGCTATAATAGGAATAGGAATTGCAGAAAAATCTGGATTAATGGGGATGTTATTAAAAAAAATAGCGTTATCAACACCTAAAAATTTAGTAACAGTGGTAGTTATATTTTTGGGTATTATGTCTAATATAGCATCTGATGCAGGTTATGTAATATTGCCACCCTTGGCAGCACTAATATTTTTATCTTTTGGAAGACACCCAATTGCAGGATTAGCAGCAGCTTTTGCTGGAGTTTCAGGAGGTTTTTCTGCTAATTTATTAATAGGAACAATTGATCCCTTGTTAGGTGGAATTTCCACAGAAGCCGCAAGAATACTTTCACCAGTATATGAAGTATTGCCAACAGCTAACTGGTTTTTTATGATGGCTTCAACATTTTTAATAACTGGACTAGGGACTCTAATCAATAATAAAATAGTAGAGCCTAGATTAGGGGTATATACCGGCGATGAAAAGTTAGAGTTTCATGATGTTACACTTGAAGAAAAAAAGGCTTTAAGAGCATCAGGGCTGGCATCTATAGTAATGTTGATACTATTTGTTCCATTATATTTTATTTTAGGTAAGAATTTTTTAGGTGCAGGATTAGTTCCAATTATAGTATTATTCTTTGCAATTCCAGGATTAGCATTTGGTAAATCTATAGGAACAATAAAAAACGATTCTGATGTAATGGAAATGTTAAGAAAAAGTTTTTCAGGAATGGCAGGATATATAGTATTAGTTTTCTTTGCTGCTCAGTTTATTGCATATTTTAACTATACAAATTTAGGAACAATTTTAGCAGTAAAAGGTGCAGATTTTTTACAAAATACTGGAATAACAGGAATTCCGTTAATGGTAGGTTTTATATTAATTGTAGGATTTTTAAATTTATTTATGGGTTCAGCATCAGCAAAATGGGCAATTTTAGCACCAGTTTTCATTCCTATGTTTATGAGAATTGGTTATTCACCTGAATTTACACAGTTAGCTTATAGAATAGGAGATTCTGCAACCAATATAGTGTCCCCACTTATGAGCTATTTTGCAATGATAATAGTATTTATGCAAAAATATGATAAAAAAGCATCACTGGGAACATTGGTTTCAACAATGTTACCATATTCTATAGCATTTTTAATTGGTTGGACAATTTTCCTTGCAATTTGGATGAATTTAGGAATCTCAATTGGACCAGGAGTAGGAATAGAGTATATTTCAGGATTTTAAACTATATAAAAGTATTGACTCATAACCTTTAGTTTAATTCAATCTTAAACTAAAGGTTTTTAAAATAGAAAAAATTATGAATGAAATTATAAAGTATATTTAAATTTTAATAAAAAATAAAGAGACTTTAAGGTATATTATTAACGATAAATGAAACCATATAAAATACAATGTATTGAAACGGAACATAAAATAAAATATTGTATTCAAAAAATAAAGACATAAAAAAAGTTGTATATAAATTTTATATAAGTATTGATTTTTAATAAAATAAAAGGTAATATTCATTATAGAAATTATAATCTTGAAAGTTTAAGGTGAAAATACAGGGGGATAAAATGGAGAAAAATGGAAAAAAAGTTGTTATAGGAGTAATTGGTTCGGATTGTCATGCTGTTGGAAATAAAATTATTAACCATGTATTGGAAACAAATGGATTTGATGTGGTAAATATAGGAGTTTTATCACCTCAAGCAGATTTTATAAACGCAGCTAAAGAAACCAATGCTGACGCAATAATAATATCTTCATTATATGGTCACGGGGAGTTAGATTGTAGTGGGATGAGAGAAAAATGTGATGAAGCAGGACTTAAAGATATTCTTCTTTATGTTGGTGGGAATATTGTTGTAGGGAAACAAGACTGGCCAGATGTAGAGGGAAGATTTAAATTAATGGGCTTTAATAGAGTATATAAACCTGGGACTCCAATTGAACTTACTACTGAGGATTTAAAAAAAGATTTAGGGATGTAAAATTATGAAAGACATATACTTAGCAATAGATTTTGGGAGTACTTATACCAAGTTAACAGCAATTGATATAGAAAATGAAATAATTGTAGCTACAGCAAAGTCTGTAACTACAGTAGAAAATGATATTATGATAGGTTTTAATAAAGCTTATGAGATATTAAATGAAAAAATTTCTAAAACAATGAACTTAAATGAAATTAATTATATAAAAAAAACAGCTTGTTCTTCAGCTGCTGGAGGGTTGAAGATGGTGGCTATAGGTCTTGTCCCAGAACTAACTGCAGAAGCAGCTAAAAAAGCAGCGTTAGGGGCAGGAGCTAGGGTAATCAAAACTTATGCTTATGAGTTAAATAATCAAGAATTATTAGAGATAAAAAATTCAGAATTAGATATAATTCTTTTAGCAGGTGGAACAGATGGTGGAAATAAAGAGTGTATCATACATAATGCAAGGATGATAGCTGAACATAAAATTGAGGTTCCTGTTATTGTAGCGGGGAATAAAACTGCAATGGATGAAATAAAATCTATATTTGATGGTTTCAATATTTATTATAAAACAACTGAAAATGTTATGCCTATTTTAAATAAACTTAATGTAGAACCGGCCAGAGAAGCCATAAGACAAGTCTTTATGAATAAAATAGTAGAGGCAAAAGGAATGAAAAAAGCAGAGGAGTTTACAACTGGAATTCTTATGCCAACCCCTGCTGCAGTATTAAAAGCAGCAGAAATTTTATCAAAAGGAACAGATGAAGAAGATGGAATAGGTGATATCATAATAGTAGATATAGGTGGTGCAACAACAGACATTCATTCTATAGCTAAAGGAGACCCAACCAAACATTCTGTTATGCTAAAAGGACTGGAAGAGCCTTTTTCAAAAAGAACGGTAGAGGGAGATTTGGGAATGAGATATTCTGCTATTGCTCTTTTAGAGGCGAGTAGCACGAAAAAAATAAAACATTATTTAGATGAAAAATATAAAGATATAAATGTTAAAGAACATTGCAAAAAAAGATATAATAATATTAAAATGGTACCACTGTCAAAGGAAGAAATTGATTTTGATGAAGCAATGGCAAAGGTAGCAACAGAGATTTCTATGGAGCGACATTGTGGGAAAATAGAATGCATATATACGCCAATGGGGACAATGCTTCAACAAATAGGAAAGGATTTGTTAGAAACTCCTTATGTGATAGGAACTGGGGGAGTAATAATACATAGTGAAAATCCTAGCGATATCTTAAAAGCTGGTAATTTTAATGAAGATAATCCTGTAAGTTTAAAACCTATATCACCTAAATTTTTAATAGATAAAACATATATACTTTCTTCTATGGGACTTTTAGCACAAGATTATCCAAATGTAGCGTTAAGAATTATGAAAAAATATTTGATAGAATTATAAAAGAATGAAATTATTCTAGGGGGCGATTTAAATAAATGGAATTAAAATTTAGAAAATGGACAGAGGAAGAATTTTTTAAAGTTAGGGAAGAAGTTCTTAAGCAATGGCCAACGGGAAAAGAGGTAGATTTAGAAGAGGCTGTAAGATATCATAAAAATATTCCTGACCATAAAAATTTCTCTAAAAAATTAGCAAAAGCAAAGTTAGAAGGAGTAACTTTAGCTCAACCTAGAGCTGGAGTAGCTTTAGTAGAACAACATATAGAACTTCTTAATTTTTTAGATAAAGAAGGAGGGGCAGATTTATTACCTTCCACAATAGATTCCTATACAAGACAGAATAAATATGAAAATTGTCAGCATGGAATAGATGAATCTAAAAAAACTGGAAGATCAATGCTTAATGGATTTCCAGGAGTAAATCATGGAGTTAAAGGATGCCGTGAAGTTGTAGAAGCTGTAAATTTACCATTACAACTTAGACATGGAACACCAGATGCTAGACTTCTTTCTGAGATTATGATGGCGGCGGGATTCACATCAAATGAAGGTGGAGGAATATCATATAATATTCCATATGCAAAATCAGTATCATTGGAACAGACAATAATTGATTGGCAATATATAGATAGATTAGTAGGATGGTATGAAGAACAAGGGGTAACAATAAACAGAGAACCATTTGGACCGTTAACAGGGACTTTGGTACCAGCTTCTATGTCCAATGCTGTTCAAATTTTAGAATGTCTACTGGCTGCAGAACAAGGTGTTAAGAATATAACTTTGGGTTACGGGCAATGTGGAAATTTAATTCAAGATATAGCAGCTATTAGAATGTTAGAAAAGCAAGCTACGGAATATTGTAATGAATATGGTTATAAGGATATAATCATAACAACAGTATTTCATCAGTGGATGGGTGGATTCCCAGAAGATGAAGCAAAAGCATTTGGAGTAATCTCTAATGGAGCTTCAGCAGCTGCTTTAGCAGGTGCAACAAAAGTAATAGTAAAAACACCTCATGAAGCAATAGGAGTTCCAACAAAAGAAGCTAACGCACAAGGAATAAGAACAACAAAAATGGTACTAAACTTATTAAAAGGGCAAAAATTACCTATGTGTGATGACCTTGCAGAAGAGATGGAAATAATAAGAGAAGAAGTAAAGCAAATTCTAGATAAAGTTAAAGAATTAGGAAATGGAGATTTAGCAGTAGGGACGGTTAAAGCTTTTGAACAAGGAGTATTAGATATTCCTTTTGCCCCATCAAAATTTAATGCAGGAAAAATGTTGCCTGCTAGAGATAATACAGGAAAAATAAGATACTTAGCAGTAGGTAACGTTCCTTTTTCTGAAGAGATAAAAAAATTCAATATGAAAAAATTAGAGGAAAGAGGAGTAACAGAGGGTAGAGTTGTAGGATTCCAAATGACAGTGGATGATATTTTTGCAGTGGGAAAAGGAAATTTAATAGGAAGACCTGAAAATTTTAATAAATAATTCATATTACTATAAAATAAATTTAATATAGAGGAGCGTAAAAAATGAAAATAATTGATGTTGTTTGTTCTGCAGGGAAAACAGGATTTTATTTTGATGATCAAGTTGCTATAAAAGCAGGAGCTGGACACGATGGGTTTGCTTATGTTGGAGAGCCAGTAACACCTGGATTTAAAGCAATAAGACAGGCTGGAGAAGCTATATCTGTAATGTTAATTTTAGAAGATGGTCAAGTTTCATGTGGAGAGTGTGCTGCTGTTCAATATTCTGGAACTGGAGGAAGAGATCCATTATTCTTAGCCTCAGAATTTATTCCACTTATAGAAAAAGAGATCGCTCCTAAATTAATTGGAAGAGATTTATCAAGTTTTAAATCTTTAGCTGAAGAGTTTGATTCAATGTTAATAGATGGAAAAAGATTACATACGGCTATAAGATATGGAATTACTCAAACTATATTAGATGCAGTAGCTAAAGCACATAAAGTGACAATGGCTGAGATAATTCAGAAAGAATATAATACAGGAATTGAAATCTCAAAAAGACCAATATTTACTCAATCTGGAGATAATAGATATGAGAATGCAGAAAAAATGATAATAAAAGCAGCGGATGTATTACCTCATGCTCTTATAAATCATGTAGAAACTAAGTTAGGAAAAAATGGAGAAATTTTACTTGAATATGTAATCTGGTTAAGAAATAGAATAATATCATTAAGAGAAGATGAAAAATATAATCCTATTTTACATATAGACGTTTACGGAACTATTGGAATGGCATTTGATTGTGATATAACTAGAATGGCAGATTACTTACAAACCTTGGTAGATGCTGCAAAACCATTTAAATTGAGAATAGAAGGACCTATGGATATAGGGTGTTTAGAAGGACAGATAGATTCACTAGCAGCTTTAACAGCAGAAGTAGACAGAAGAGGAATGGAAATTGAATTAGTAGCTGATGAATGGTGTAATACATTATCTGATATAAAAGCATTTGCAGATAGAAAGGCAGGACATGTAGTGCAAATAAAAACTCCTGATTTAGGTGGAGTAAATAATATAGCAGATGCAATACTTTACTGTAATAAAGTAGGTATAGGATCTTATTCTGGTGGAACTTGTAATGAAACAAATAGATCAGCAGAGATAACTACAAATATAGCTATGGCTTGTGGAGCACTTCAAGTTCTTGCTAAGCCAGGAATGGGTGTAGATGAAGGATATATGATAGTAAATAATGAGATGAATAGAGTAATGGCTCTAATAAAAAGAAGAAAAAAATAATGATAGCTTTATAAAGCATAAAGACTTTAAATAGCTTAAAAAGAGGTTGACTTTTTAGGTCAACCTCTTATTATTTAAATTTAAGAGCATTGAAAGAAATAAATAAGAACCTGAAAAAACCGACCCCTTATATAATTTTGACGGTTGGCAATTTATATTTTAATTTAATATGGGGAGGATTTATGAAAAAGATTTTTTATTTTTTATCTTTATTATTTATTGTAATGTTATCGAGTAGCTGTTCAAGTTTAAATAATCGAAAAGTTTTAAAAGCGATTAAAGAGGTAATACCAAATGACAACTTTTATTTTATACGTGGTTTAGATAGGGATAGAAGCCTTGGCACTAATATACGATACAGAGGTATTGTATATAGTGATAAATTAAAACAAGCAAAATCTTTTAGTGGAATCCAAATTGCATTGGAAGATATGGACCAATTGTGGAAAGAGGAAGAGGACATTAAGCGGCAATATGATGCTGCTCTAGCTCATCCACGTGCTATTGCTCCAATAAAAGAAAATGCACGAAAAATATTTGGTAACGATATTATTGTTTATGTTGATTTCCCTATGATATGGGATTTAAAAGCTCAAACAGAATTTGTACAAAATAATATAGGGAAAAAAGCAAATCGAACTGCAAGCATGACAGGCTATATTGATGTATTTGTTGATGATATTACAAAAATAGATATAGATGAATATAAAAAGAAACTTTTTAATCTCTATCAACATTTATATAATACTTATCATATTGATAGTGTTCTTCATCTTGATGTACAAGATAAAAAATATTTAACTTATGAAAAAGTAGAATCTAAAATATTTTATCTTTTAAAAGATGAACCAAAAGTACAAGAGTTGTTAAAAAAATATAAGAAAACTGGTAATTTAAATTCTGAGGAAACGGGATATCTTACAAATTATTTTGTTATTTTTTTTGATAGTAATGATTTACCTTCAATTAGGTTTAATATGTATCCTAAATATCATAAAAATTATAAAGAAATAAATTCATATTATAATGGAGGAACAAATGAAGAAAAGTATTAAAGATGTAGAATTTGCTTTTTTTTCACAATTAGCATATTTAAATTGGAATAAGTTAAATATAAATAACTTAAAAAATGATGATATTTACATAAAAAAAAATTTCATGAATTTTTTAACAGATAAAGAAAAAGTTTGGAATAAAATAAAAATAGATGATCTAGAACCAAAAGTTGAAAATGGAATCCTTATGTATGATGAAAGAGATAAAAGACTTTTTGGAGTGTTTGGAATTGAGAGAAATAAGCAAGAACCTGAAAAAATCGATCCCTTATATAATTTTGACGGTTGGCAATTTATATATAGTGCTGATAAGAAAAAATTATTCAAGGAAAAATATAATCTTGATATTGAAGATGACGGATTTTTTGCATGTGCTTTTATGAAAGATGATGATATTATTATTGCTTATCGTGGAACAGAACCAAGAACAATTAAGGATTTAATTGCCGATTTAGAAATAGGATTTTTAAATCACAATCACTCTCAATTAGTTTGTACATATATATTTTTAGAACATATAAAATCAATTTATCCTAATAAGAATATAAATATAACAGGGCATAGTTTAGGAGGTTGCTTAGCTCAATATGCTTTTGTATGTAGTGACAAACAGCACAAAACAGTTACATGGAATGCTCTAGGACTTGGAAGACATAAAAATAAAGTTACAGAAAATATATTTTTTGGAAATGATGTGACGAATTATTTAAAACTTTATTCTCATGATATAAAAACAAAACTTGAAAAGATTCTTTTTACCAATACAGGGAAAATAACAGATGATTTTATTAATTTTAGCGAAAAACAAATGATAGAAACTATTTTTAATAAACTCTATTTCCCAGTAAAAAATACCATGGAAACAGGTGGGCATAACATTTATGAAACTGAAGTAAAAGGTTTAAAATTAAGTATTGGTACAATGTCAAGTGAGAAAAATACTTTTGAAAAAAACAATTTAACTCATTATCAAGATAAAGAACTAGAAAAAGAATTACAACTAAGCTCTATTCAAATCTATTGGTTATTAAAAAGTATAAAAAATTATCAGTTATCTTCAACAGCAGATTCTAATAAGATAACAAATTATTATAATTCCTTAGATTGGGCTGCAACTTTGCAAACAAGAGAAGGAAAATGTGTTGATGTTTTAATAGGAAATGAATTATTAAATGAAACTACTGATGATAGTAAAGGGAGGGCAATAAAAAATGGAATTCCTAATTTTGACTATCATAATATAAATGATTTTTTATTATATATGGATAATAATGGTAATATTCAAAAGGGAAATTATAATTTTATATTTTCAAAAAATTTAGTAAAAACCTTATACTCTCATGTATTGAAGGAAGACTTAAAACGAAAAGATGAAGATAAATATCTCAAAATATTTATAAAAAATAGGGAACATCAAACAAATGAAAAAGATGTTTTTAAAGGATTTCATATAATATGTTGCAAAAAAAAAATATTTGCTCCTTCAAAAAAAATAATAGAAGAAGCCAAAATAAAATATATAGCAGCAGCGGAAGTTTCATTAAGTCAAGGTGTACATCAATATATAAGATATAGAGAGTTTCCCCCAGAAGAAAAAACAAATGGAAGCTTAGAGATAGGAGTTTATGTAATAGGTCATTTAAGTAACATAAAAAATTTGGGTGGAATTGAAGGAGGAGTCTCTATTCAGCTAATTAAAAATGGAAAAATTCCTCATAAAATAATTTCAAATGATGAGATAATAGAAAGACTAAAAAATATACCTGAAACTAGAAATATAGGGGATATTATAAGTTGGGGTTGTAATGGACATGGGAAAGTTTATGATATTTATAGAACAGAAAATGGAACTCTAACAAGAATATTAAGACATAATAATACTATTGTATAAAAAAAATATGAAAATAAGACTTTCAAGCTGATATTTATATTTTATACCAAATTTTTTATACAATCTTTAAAGAATGAAGTAGAAATAATATCAAAAAAATTTATATACTTTTCAAGAGCAAGAATGAAAACATGTTTGTAAATACATGGGTTTACCTCCACTTAAGATTTTATTTCTTTTTATAATTAAATTTTATCAAAAGTGGAGGAAATTCAAAGAAAAAAATCAAGAAAAAGCCTTTGTTTTACTAATCTGTTTTTAGTATTACAATTGGCTAATTTTAAAATACTGTAAGGGGGAAATATGACAATAAAAAAAATTTCTAAATGTGGAACTTTGGAATCCAATGATATATATGTTATTTTAGCTCCAGCTGAGAATGGAATTGAAATAGAACTTGAAAGTAGTGTTGAGAAACAATTCGGAAAAGAAATAAAGAAAACAATAGAAAGAAAATTAAGTGAGTTAGGAATAAAATCTGTAAAAGTAAATGCAAAAGATAATGGAGCTTTAGATTTTACAATAAGAGCTAGAATAGAGGTTGCCGCAATCAGGGGGTGTCAAGAATAATGGAACTTAGAAGAACTATGCTATTTATGCCTGGAAATAATCCAGGGATGCTTCAAACAGCTGATGTATTTGGATCAGATTCTATTATTTTTGATTTAGAAGATGCAGTATCCATAACAGAAAAAGATTCAGCTAGGATATTAATTAAAGAAGCTATGAAAAACTTTGATTATGTAGATATAGAGGTAGTTATAAGAATTAATCCTTTATCTACACCTTTTGCTTTAGAAGATATAGATGTAATGGCAAGAATGAAACCAGATTCAATACTACTTCCAAAGTCAATTCCTGAAGATATAAAGTTTTTAGATAAAACATTATTAAAAATAGAGGAAGAGGAAGAATTTGAATTAGGTAGCATAAAAATTCATGCACTGGTTGAAACTGCAATGGGAGTGGAACTTGCTTATGAAACTGCAAGTGCAACTTCTAGATGTATTTCCATTGTTTTGGGAGGAGAGGATTTAGCCGCAGACTTAGGTGTCAAACGTACTTATGATTCAGAGGAACTTTTTTATGCAAGAACCAAAATAATAAATATTTGTAAGGCATTAAAAATAGATGCTATAGATACACCATTTACAGATACAAATGATAATGAAGGCTTGGTAATGGATACTGAAAAAGCTAAGAAATTAGGATTTTCAGGAAAGTTAGCTATAAATCCAAGACAAATTGGGACGATACATGAAGTATTTGCTCCTACAAATGATGAAATAAAACATGCTATAAGAGTTATGGAAGCTAAGAAAGAAGCTGATAAACTAGGACTTGGAGTATTTACATTGAATGGGAAAATGGTGGATTTGCCAATAATAAATCGTGCTTTAAATATATTGAAAATTGCTAAAACTTTAGGATTATCAGATTAATAAAATATGGGGGTATAATGAAAAATATATTAGGAAGAGAAATCCCTGAATTTATAGAAGGATATGGGGAAATAGCTCAATATAAAGGTAGTTGGAATAAAAAGTTAGGAAAAATAAAAAAAGACTCGTCATTTAAAGTTATTTTACCTGGTGAGAAAAAACTTTTTAAAGAATTAAAAAAACTTATGGATTCTTTAGAATTGAAAGATGGAATGGTAGTTTCATTTCATCATCATTTAAGAAATGGTGATTTTGTACTTAATATGATAATGAGGGAAATTCAAGAGAGAGGATATAAGGATATAACATTGGTAGCAAGTTCTATTTTTCCTTGTCATAAAGAGTTAGTTCTCATGATGGAAGCAGGAATAATAACTGGAATTTATTCAGCTTACATATCTGGACCAGTAGCTAAAGCTATATCTCAAGGAAAATTACAAAAACCAGCAGTTATGCATACACATGGTGGTAGAGCAAGAATATTTGAAACTGGGGAACTTAAGATAGATTTTGCCTTTGTTGCTGCACCATCATCAGATGAGTATGGGAATATAAATGGAGTAGATGGGAAATCAGCTTGTGGTGCTTTGGGATATGCTCATACAGATGTAGAATGGGCTGAAACAGTTGTAGTAATAACTGATAATCTAGTTTCTTATCCAAATCCAACTATTGAAATAAATCAAACTAATATTGATTATGTTTTAGTAGTAGATGCAATAGGAGATCCAAAGGGAATAGTTTCAGGTACAACTCAAGTGACCAAGAATCCAATTGGGTTAAAAATAGCAAATTTAACTTCTAAATTTATAGCTGAATCTGGTTATTTAAAAGATGAAATGAGTTTTCAAACTGGTGCAGGGGGAACTTCTTTAGCAGTTGCAGTGGAAATGAAGGATATAATGAAAGCTAAAGGTATTGTAGGAAGCTTTGCATCAGGTGGAATAACTGGTTATATTGTAGATATGTATAAAGAAGGATTATTTAAAAGTATTTTTGATGTTCAATGTTTTGATTTGGAAGCTGTAAAATCAATAAAAGAAAATAAAGCACATATGACAATGTCTGCTTCCATGTATGCTAATAGCAATAATAAAGGTTGTGTAGTTAATATGCTAGATGTAGTTATTTTAGGTGCTACTGAAATGGATACAAATTTTAATGTGAATGTGACTACTGGTTCTGACGGATATATAATGGGAGGGTCAGGTGGTCATTCAGATACAGCAGCAGGTTCTAAATGTTGTATTATAGTTTCGCAGCTAGTTAATGCTAGAATTTCAGTGATAAAAGATAATATATCAACAATAACTACTCCTGGAGAGACTGTAGATGTGTTAGTAACAGAAAAGGGGATTGCTATAAATCCTTTGAGAAAAGATTTAATTGAAAAATTTGAAAATTCAAGTTTACCTATAAAAACTATAGAAGAATTAAAATCTATTGCTGATAAATTAATCGGAGAACCTTCTCCAATAGAATTTGAAGATAAAATAGTAGCGTTAGTTCAGTATAGAGATGGAACTATTTTAGATATTGTAAGAAAAATTAAATAGGTCAATAAAAAAATGATGATTATTAGAGTCATCATTTTTTTATTGACAAAACTCTTCATTTATTATATAATTCAAAATATTGGTATATCAAAATAAAAAAAGGGGGAGAATATGAATCTTTGGAGTTTAGTTTATCAATCAGCATCGGACTCATTTATATTAGTTGGAACTTTTGTTGCAGTAACACTTATATTATTTGGATTTTTAGATTATAAATCTAGTGGGAAACTACTAAAAGCAATTGAAGAGAAAAAAAAGATACAAGTATTTGTTGGAACATTTTTAGGTTTAACACCTGGTTGTGGTGGGGCAATTATGGTAGTACCATTGTATCTTACAGGAAAGGTAAGTTTTGGAACATTACTTGCAACATTTATAGCAACCATGGGAGATGCTGCATTTATACTTGTAGTAACACAACCTAAAACTTTTATCTATGTTTTATTAATTTCAGGATTTGTGGCAGTTATAACAGGTTTAACAGTTGATTATTTTGGAATAGGAAAAGGATTTCTAAAGAAAAATATAATGATAGATAATAAAAATAGTGAATATGAAATAGAATTTGAGCTAGTGGAAGAGAATAAAGATATTTCATATAAGCATATAGGACATATACAAGGGGATTTCATAGATAAAAAGTTACACTCTTCACATAAAAATCATTTCTTACATAGATTTAGTCATGGTATTGGATATAAAATATTTTGGATTTTTATTATTTTAGGTTTTCCTTTGGGAATAATGGACCTTATGCAAATAGATTTAGATAAAGGTTTATTTATTAAAAATTTATCGTGGATTGGCTTTTTAGGAACATTATTTTCAATTTTTTTCAGTTTTATAAATAAGAAATTTATTTCAGATGATTCACATGAAGAAATGGAAAGTAAAAGGTTATCTTTAAAAGAAATGATAATTCATAGTGCTGAAGAGACAGCATTTGTTATAACATGGGTATTTATTGCTTTTCTTTTATATAATATAGGGATAGACCTTTTAGGTGGTGAAAAGATTCTAAGTTCGTTAATTTTAAAAAGTGGTTTTATGGTTGTAATAACTGCTATTATAATTGGACTTATTCCTGGGTGTGGACCTCAAATATTACTTACTACATTATTTTTAACTGGTACAATTCCTTTTTCTGCACTTATAGCCAATGCTATTTGTAATGATGGAGATGCACTGTTTCCACTTTTGGCTTTAAATAAAAAAGCTTCTATTATGGTAACCCTGTATAATTTAATTCCAGCTTTTTTAGTAGGTGGTCTGTTTTACTTGTTGGAAATTAATAATATTTTAATTATTAGGTAAAAATATAACTATTAAACAAAAAGGTAGTATTTAAAGTATTTCTTGACTCTTTAAATGCTACCTTTATTTTTTTTGTTAATAATTAAATCTAATGTTTCCTTGAGAATCAGTGGGCATTCCAGCAGCCACAATAACGTCAAATATCATGACAATTGTGGGAATTCCTGTCCAACAAAAAAGAAACATAAAAATAGCACTCACTGTTTTTCCTATTAAAAGTCTATGAACACCTAAAGAACCAAAAAATATTGCAACTATAATATAAACTACTTTATTAATAACTTGATTTCCCATTCTTATCTCCTATTGTTTTATTATATTTTACCATGTTTTTAAAGGAGTTACAAGATGTGTTAAATTATAATTTTTTTCTATTTTAAATTAAATTTTTTCACTAAAATAGTAATAAATAAGAGAAAAATAGCACTGACACCAATAATTAGGAAAAACTCTTTGGAAGAACTGGCTAAAAGAGAACTTCCTATTAGAACATAGCTAATAACACCTGGTACAATAAAAATAGTAGATAAAATCCAATATTTAAAAAAGTTTATATTAGTGAGTCCATAAATATAGTTTTGTAAAGTGAATGGAAATATTGGAACAAGCCTTGTTGTAAGTAGTATAAGAGAGTCATTTTTAGCTATTCCCTCATTAATAGTTTTAAATATAGGGAGTTGTTCATATTTTTTCATACTATCTTTAAAAAAATACCTACCTAAAATAAAAGCGCTTCCCAGTCCAAGACTAGCTCCTATTATTGTTAATATGGACCCTTTAATAGGTCCAAAAATTATACCACTGCTTAAGGTCAATGGAGTAGCTGGTAAAAAAAATATAGAAAAAAGTATATATAAAATAATAAAAAATAATTCTGAATATTTGCTATTTTTTAAAGTTAGAAGAAACTCTTTTATTGTAAGTATATCAAAATTATCTGGAAATACTTTAGTTTTAAGAATAATAAATATTAAAATTAAAACAGTTAGTATAAAAATTTTTTGTTTGATTTTAGTCATATGAATCTCCTATATTTTATAAAAATAATTAATCAGTTTTTTGTGCTCTAAAATCTATAATTGGAGTTGCATTTCCTCCTTGAAAAGTTGGCAGAACTCCATTCCATTTCAGCATTTTTTCATATTCTATGAGTTCTTTTGTAATTACTTTTTGTTTAGCTTGAATAGCAAAAGCTTCAGCTTCAGCAGCAATTTTTGTAGATTTTGCATTTCCTTCAGCATTGGCAATAGCCACTGCTGCATTTCCTTCAGCTATAATTATATTTTTTTCAGCTTCAATTTTTGCTCTTTCAGCTTCAACTTTTTGTCTTTCTAAAGCTTGTTGAGCATTTACTCTTTCTTGAATAGCTTTTTCTGTTTGAGGATCTAAAACAATTTCAGAGAAATTTAAACTTTCAATAATTATTCCATCAGTTTCAAATTTATTTTTTACATTTATAAAAGCAAAACTGTTAAGTTCGGTTCTTCTCGAACCGTAAACATCAATAACATTAAAAGTACTAGTTACTTCTGCAACGTATGATTTAATCTTACCCCTCATATAAATTCTATTTATTTCTTCCCCAGAACGACCTCTAAAACGTGTAAAGATTTCAGTCACCTTAGAATCATCAAATCTATAGGAATATTCAAGAGATACTCTTACTGTTTTTCCATCAGAGGTAGGAATCATGAAACTATCGTCAGATTCAGATCCCTCTCTTCTATCTGAACTCATATAAGATTGTTCAGTAGATACTGTATAGGATGTAATTGTAGCAATAGGATTAACTAGATGCCATCCTTGGGTAAGTGTTTTTTCAGAGACACCAGAAGAAGGAGTATAGACAACACCAACATAACCTGGTTTTATTTTTTTTAAAGTAGTAGAAAAAAAGATAATAAGTATAGCTAAAATTCCTAAAATTATAGCTAAAATTTTACTTATTGTCTTATTAAAATTCATAGTGACCCCCCTATTTTTACAAAAATTGATAATATAAATGTTAATCTATATTATCATTGAAATTTATAAATAGCAAGGGGTTATAATTTAAGTATTGAGTTTTAAATAAATTTTTCTTTGAATTGACATTTTATGCATAGTTCTTCCACAGCTTTGTTATTACTAAAACCATTATAGATAGCTTTAGCTCTAGGGGAATTTATTATATCCTTAAAAGGTGTACTGAAGATATTTCCCAGATTTATAACACCCTCTCCATCTAAACAGCAAGGAACAACTGTTCCATCAACTAAAATAGCTATTTGATTTCTAAGTCCGTAACAGAATCCATTTTCTTCATGATAACTATCATTTATATCTGGCCATTTAAATTCTGTATCAGAGTTTAAATATAATTTTTCTTTTATTTTTATTCCTTTTCCAGGGATTAAATTTTCTGCAAGTGAAAAATCTAAATTTAATTTTTTCTCAATTGCACTTAATATTAATCTATTCCCTTTTTGTTTTATAGAAGTAGAGTTTAAAGGGTTAAAATTCCAAAGTCGTAATGAAATATATGTTTTATTTTTTTCTAATAATTTTACTACAAAATTAAGAATATTTAGAAGATAATTATTGTTATCAATAGAATCTAAATCTCCATCAAAGCTATGAAGAGAAAAATTTATTTGTCTAGGAGGATTATTTAATAACGTATTTTCCTGTTTATTTATAAGAGTTCCATTAGTAGTAATGTTTACAAAAAAATCTTTTTCGTTAGCAATTTTAAGAATACTTTCCAATTGTTGATGAAATAGTGGTTCCCCTTTAACATGTAAATAGATATATTTTGAGTGGGGTTTTATCTGGTCCAGTATATAGGAAAAATTCTCTAAAGTAATAGAATTTAATTTTCTTTTTGTAGTTGGACAAAAGCTACATTTAAGGTTACAGATATTAGAAATTTCTATATATGTTTTTTTAAATTTATTCATAAAAGTTTTACTCCATTTAATTTGTTGTATAAAGTATAACATGTTTTTTTATTAATATGAATAGAGAACAAAAAAAAGACCTCCTAAGAAAAATAATTTTTTTTAGGAAATCTTTTTTATTTTAATTTTGTTGAGATAAAATCTCCTTGTTTAAATATTTTTTTTCATACTTATCATAGATAAGAAGAGCTAAAATACTAAAGAAAATTGGTCCAGCTATCATCCATATAGTAGAGGATAGGTCACCCTTAGTTGCTGGTTCAATAATAGTCATTATATTAGCGAAACTAACGGTAATGACAGTTGCATAGGTGGCAATTTTTACAATAGTTACATTTTTATAAATAACAAATGGTTTAATAATTTCTTTTTTAGCTTTAAATGATGGGAAAGCGTAAGCTATTAATACATATGGAATTGTCATGGCAACGTTTGTCATAAGAGTAAGTTTCATAAAGAACTTAGCAGCACCTTCTCCACCAAAAGCAACTCCAATAACAAAAAGAACAACGATAATACATTGAATCCACATTGCATTTTTAGGCATTCCATCCTCTATAACAGCAGCTTTTCCAGGCCACATTTCAGCAGGCGTTCCTTCTATTAGTTGTTTTAATGGTGCATAAATAAGTGTAAAGAAAGCACCAGTTAAAGCAAGAACCATAGAAATTCCCATATATCTAGACATAATTTTTCCAACCATAATGGCAGTAGTTTGAGTAGCACCAAATCCAAGTCCTAATTGATAGCCTAAATTTTCCATTGTTATATAAGAGAAGTTCCCTATATGAACTCCAGGTTTATTGGCAATTAATGACCAGTTTGTAAACATTCCTATCAAAAGAATACCGATAGCATAACCAATAGCAATTGTAATAGCAGCAATTGTAACTCCTTTTGGGAATGTAGTTTCAGCTTTTTCTGTTTGGTCAACTAATCCACCTACAACTTCAATACCACCATATGCAAAAATAGCAAAAACCATAAATGATAGAGTAGATATTATAGTGTGATAATTAGGATTAGGTGATGTAATGAAATCACTTTTCCCAGCTATTAAAGGCTCAGCTAGTTCAAAACCATTTAAAGCAAAAACTACTAGGGCACCAACTAACAAAACTAAATTTAGAAGAGTTACGGCCATACCACCAAGAGATGTGATTTTAGCAATTTTATTTAGTCCTTTACTGGCTACAAATGTAAAAGAAATCATTAGTAATGTCCCTAAAAGTCCCATTGTTTGAGTAGAATTTAAGCCCATAAAACTAAGATTTTTAGTCAGGTCAGTTCCAAAAACTGCAGTAGAAGCAACAATCCAAATTCCTGACGATATATTAACCATCCAGATGATGTAAGAAGCATACCACATAAATGTAGTTATGAAAGCATATTTAGGACCAATTGATTTTTCCATCCAAGAATAGATTCCACCAGTTTCTTTTTTGAAAGCAGCACCATATTCTGCCATCATAAAAGCATAGGGGATAAAAAATAAAATACCAGAAATAATATACCAAGGGATAGCGGCATATCCCATTAAATAGAACGATCTTGGCATATTGTTAAAACCAAAAACAGATGTGAAGATCATTAAAATTAAAGGAATAAGAGTTAATTTTTTGTTGATTGAAGATTTTGAAGACATTTTTCCTCCTTAAAATAATAGAAAATGATAACAATTAATTTTGTTTGAATACATAATCAACTGTATTCTATCATAAAATACTGGTTAAATATACTTTAAAAAACAAAACAAGTATATAAAATATTAATATAAGTGTATTATAATATAACAAAAAAAAATAAAATATAAAATATTATTTGTTTGACAAAATATTTCATAAAAATAAAATTATTAGATTGACATTAATATGAATATAGAGTATTATTTAATTATATAAAATTTAATACCATCAAGAGAGATCGAGGGACGGGCCTGATGACATCTCAGCAACCTGCTATTATAGTGTGGTGCTAATTCCTGATAGATGGAAGGATAAAAAGTTAAAATTTTAACCCTTTCATCATACGAAAGGGTTTTTTTTATATCTTAAAATTAAGGAGGTTTATTATGGAAAATTTAATTTATTTTACTTCAGAGTGCGTATCCCCAGGGCATCCAGATAAAATAGCTGATCAAATATCTGATGCAGTGTTAGATGCATGTCTTTCAAAAGATAAAAATTCAAGAGTAGCTTGTGAGGTATTTTGTACAACAGGTCAAGTAGTTGTAGGTGGAGAAATAACAACAGAAACATATATTGATATTCAAGAAATAGTAAGAAACAAGATAGAGGAAATAGGATATAAAAATGGAATGGGATTTGACTCAGACTGTGGAGTATTAAATGCTATTCATTCTCAATCACCAGATATTGCAATGGGTGTTGACACTGGTGGAGCAGGAGACCAAGGTATTATGTTTGGTGGAGCAGTAAATGAAACTCCAGAACTAATGCCATTAGCTTTGGTATTAGCTAGAGATATAATGGTGTTATCAACAAAATTAACTAGAGAGAACAAACTTACATGGGCAAGACCAGACGCTAAATCTCAAGTTACATTAGCTTATGACCAAAATGGTAAGATAGTTCATGTGGATACAGTTGTAGTATCTATTCAACACGAGCCAGATGTAACTCAAGAAACTATCCATAATGAAATAAAAGAATTAGTAATTAAACCAGTTATGGAAAAATATAATATGTCATTAAATGATATAAAACAATTCCATATAAATCCAACTGGAAGATTTGTTATAGGTGGACCACATGGGGATACTGGTTTAACAGGAAGAAAAATTATAGTAGATACCTATGGTGGATTTTTTAGACATGGAGGTGGAGCTTTTTCAGGAAAAGATCCATCAAAAGTTGATAGATCTGCAGCATATGCAGCTAGATGGGTTGCTAAAAATATTGTAGGAGCAGAACTTGCTACTAAATGTGAAGTTCAATTATCTTATGCAATTGGAGTAGCTTATCCAACTTCTATAAAAGTTGATACATTTGGAACTAGTAAAATAGATGAAATTGAATTAGGAAAAGCTGTTCAAAAATTATTTGATCTTTCACCAAGAGGAATAGAAAAGCATTTAGAACTTAGAGATTGTAACTTTAAATATCAAGATTTAGCTGCTTTTGGTCATATTGGAAGAACTGATTTAGATTTACCTTGGGAAAGGCTTGATAAGGTTAAAGAGCTAAAAAAATACTTTTCTAAATAGTTTTGATTAGAAAACAATCATATTTAATGATTGTTTTAAAGTGAATAATATGTTATAATAGTTAGTGGCATTGTCCACTAACTTTTTTTTACGTAAAAAAAGGAAAACACATATTTTTTTCGAAGATATATACTACAGTAGAAGTTTAACTTGATAAAAATAACATTTATTAATAATATATAGAGTTTTGCTGAAAATTAAAAAGACGAGAGGAATAAAAGGAGGTATAGTATGAGAAAAATTTTATTTACTAAAATAGCTTGCAACAAGTGTAGAGAGGTTATTGATATGCTAACAATGAGGGGTGCAGTTGAAAATATAGATATGCAAAGTAATATAGAAATTGCAAATGAAGTAGGTATTCATTCAACTCCAAGTCTAGTAATAACAAGAGAAAGTGGAAATCATATCTATATAGGGAATGAACAAATTTTGATGTATTTAAATAATAATTAATTAAAAAGGAGAGAAAACTTATGATGGATCAAGGGATGCTTGGATTTTTTTTAATGGTTGCTGTATGGTTAGTATTTTGGTATATCGGAGTAGTAATTTTACGTTGGGTTTTAGGAACAAAAAAAATGATAGAAGAACTAAAGAAACAAAATGAAACTTTGATGGAAATATTGGTAGAGATGAAAAAGAAAAATTAAATAAAAAATTAAAAAAAGCTAATTCTCAGTAAGATACTTTGAAGTTAGCTTTTTAAATTTACAAATTAACTGTGTGCTTTATCATTTTTTCTTTCAAATTTTATATCGATAGGAGAACCTTCAAAACCGAAAGCCTCTCTTAATTTATTTTCAATATATCTTGAGTATGAGAAATGTACAAGCTCAGGATAATTACAAAATAAAATAAATCTTGGTGGTGCAGAAGATATTTGTGTAGCATAGTTAATTTTTATTAATCTACCTTTTCTAGTAGGTGGAGTATTCATCATAACTGCATCTTTAATAACTGTATTAAGAAGACCAGTAGAGATTCTTTTTGTATATTCAGCAAAAACAGTATCAGCAAGTTCTAGAAGTTTAGAAGTTCTTTGACCAGTTAAAGCAGAAACAAACTCTATAGGTGCATAGCTCAGGAATGGTAGTTCAGAAAGTAAATATTCTCTCATCTTTTGCATGGTATGAGTATTTTTATCCATAGCATCCCATTTATTTACAACTATTATAATTGGTTTTCTTTCTTCATAAGCAATTCCTGCAATTCTTTTATCTTGTTCTGTAAGACCTTCTATTCCATCTAAAATCCATAGACAAACATCAGCTCTTTTTATAGTTTTTATAGCTCTTAAAACAGAATAATACTCAAGATCTTCTTCAATTTTTGATTTTCTTCTGATACCTGCAGTATCAACAAGAGTATATTTGTTATCCTCAAATTCAATAAGAGTATCAATAGCATCTCTAGTTGTTCCTGCAACTTCACTAACAATAGTTCTTTCTTCACCGGAAAGTCTATTAACAAGAGAAGATTTCCCAGCATTAGGTCTACCTATAATTGCTAATTTTAATGAATCGTCATATTCCTCTTCAATTTCAACTTTTTCAACAAGTCCGATTATCATATCTAGCATATCTCCTAGATTGATTTTATGTTCTCCAGAAACAGCGATTAAGTTATCAAAGCCAAGTCCCCAAAAATCATAAACGTCATCCATTTGAGAAACATAGTTATCAATTTTATTAACACATAAAACTACAGGTTTATTTTTTTTTCTAAGTAAATAAGCTATTTCTTCATCTAAAGGATTAACTCCTGCTTTTCCATCTACAATAAATAAAATAACATCTGCTTCATTCATAGCAACTTCAGCTTGCTGTTTTATTTTTGACATCATAAATTCATTATTTCTAGGTTCTAGACCACCTGTATCAACTAAAACAAATTCAGTTCCATTCCATTCAGTTTCTCTATAAAGTCTGTCTCTAGTAACACCTGGTTGGTCATCTACAATGGCCACTCTATCTCCAACTAATTTATTGAAGAGAGTTGATTTTCCAACATTGGGTCTTCCCACAATAGCTACGATTGGTTTCAAATTTATTACCTCCATTTTATATTAAATTTATTTTTTAGTATATTTTTTTAAAACTTTTGATTTAAAGGGTTGCTCCACTACTAAATCTTTTTGTTTTTGTTTTCTACTTACTTCTTTTTCTACAAAAAGTTTTTTTCCAGTAAATGGATCTATTTCTGTATAATACATAAGAGTAGAATATGTAGAGGGAGTAGGTGTAAAAATTTGTACTTGTTCAGGATTTAACCGTAGTTCTTCAGAAGCAAATTTCTTAAGACTATTCATCTCTTTATCATCACAGCCTGGATGAGCTGCTATTAAATAGTATGTTAAAAATTGTTTTTTATCAAGCTTTTTATTTATTTCATAGAATCTATTTTTAAATTCAACTAAATAATCCTTCCCTTTTTTTCCCATAAGAGCAAGAACTTTATCTTCTGTATGTTCTGGAGCAATTTTCATTTGACCAGAAACATGTTCTTTAATAAGGTCTTCTAAATAAATATTTCCACATTTTTCATCATCTAAAATAAGATCGTATCTAATACCAGAAGCAATAAATATTTTCTTTATATTAGTAATACCTCTTAATTTTCTTAGAAGATTAATTTGTTTTGAATGGTCTAATTTTAGTACGGGACAAGTTTTAGGATAAAGGCATTGTTTTTTGATACAGGCACCTTTTGTTATTTTTTTATCACACTCTATACCATACATATTAGCAGTAGGTCCACCTACATCAGCAATATAACCTTTGAATCCTTTACTACTTGCAATATTTTCAACTTCTTTCACAATAGAACTTTCACTTCTAGAGGTTACTGTTCTTCCTTGGTGGACAGCTATGGCACAAAAATTACATTCACCATAGCAACCACGATGAGTTGTAACAGAAGTTTTTATAGTATCTAAAGACCTTGTTTCTCCATCTTTAGCATAATAAGGATGAACAGCTCTTTCAAAACTCATTCCATATATATCGTCCATTTCTTGTTCTGTAAAAATATCACAGGGTGGATTTTGAATTAAATATCTATCCCCATGGAGTTGATTTAATCCTTTAGCAGTAATAGGATCACAATTTAAATAAAAAGTTTCAAAAGCTTTAGTAAATTTAGTTTTGTCTTGAATACATTCTTCATAAGAAGGAATGTCTATATAAGTTTCATTTTTCTCTTTTGCAATATAGCAGATACCTTTTATATTATGCCAATCTGTTCCAGACTTTAAATTTTCAGCTAGAGCTAGCATGGACTTTTCACCCATTCCATAGGAAAGTATATCTGCTTTGGCATCAAAAAGGAGAGAACGTCGTAAAGAATTACTCCAAAAATCATAGTGTACAACTCTTCTTAAACTTGCTTCTATTCCACCAAGAATTACAGGAACAGAAGAGTTTTTAAAGTATCTTTTAATAAGATTGGTATAGACCATGGAAGCACGATCAGGTCTCTTATTATTTTCCCCACCTGGAGTAAAATCGTCTTTATGTCTTTTTTTTCTAGTTGCAGTATAATTTGCAACCATTGAATCTACACAACCAGCAGAAACAGCCCAATATAATTTAGGGACACCTAATCTAGTTATATCTTCTGCATTGGTAACATTAGGTTGGGCTATTATTCCTACTTTAAAGCCATGTTTAACTAACCATTTCCCAATAACAGCAGTCCCATTATAGGAAGAATCAATATAGGTATCTCCTGAAATTAAAATAATATCCAGTTGTTCCCAATTCAATTTTGTCATTTCTTCTTTTGTTGTAGGTAAAAACATTTACTATATCACCTATTATCCTTCCATACTTTGTGTTGCAGCCATTAAAAAAGGAACTATTTGTTTCTTTCTAGAGACTACACCAGGTAACCAAGCCGTATTATCTTCAATTTGTGTATTAAAAGCTTTTTCAACAATTTGAGGATAATCTCCAATAATTAAAACCTTTGAACCTGAATTTATAATATCAGTAATTACTAAGATTGAAAGATTATAATTTTGCTCTTTAGCTTCAGTGGATAAAACAGCTAGAAGCTCTTCTTTTCGATTTAATGCACCAATCATATCCACTGTATTTATTTGTGCTATTGCCACTGTAAAACCACTCATATTAAATTCTTTCATGTCTGCATGAAGAATATCGTAAGGCTTCATATCATCAAGGGAAGTACCTGCAATGAGCATTTTCATACCATACTCTTCAAAATTATCTACTCCACAAAGTTTAGAAAGCTCTAAAACAGCTTCTTTATCTTTTTCTGTGCAAGTAGGTGATTTGAAAATTAATGTATCTGATAAGATAGCACTCATTAAAAGACCTGATATATTTTTATTTGGAACAATATTAGCTTCTTTGTATAAACCGTAAACTATAGTACAAGTACACCCTACAGCTTCAGCATTAATTTTAACAGGTTCATTAGTTTCAAAATTAGCAAATTTATGATGATCTACAACTTGTAAAATTCTAGCATCTTGTAATCCATCAACAGATTGAGTTCTTTCATTATGGTCCAAAAGTGCTACTTTTTTTCTAGTAAAATTAATTAGATTTTTTGTTCTAATAGTCCCATATACCTCACCATTTTGATGAATAACTGGAAAGTTGGTCTGACTAGCCTCTTTCATTATATCTTTTATATCATGTAGAAAATCTTCTGTTTTAAAACTATAGAAATTAGTTTGGTTCATTATAGATGAAATAGATATAGATTGACTTATGAGTCTTACTGTCTTAAAAAGTGGTGCATTTACTCTAATAATAGCGCAATCACAACCAACACGAGGACTAATAAAGTCATTTTTATCACAACAAACAATAATAACAGAAGCTCCAGCTTGAATAGATTTGTCTATGGCATCAACCATACTAGTTGTTACAACTATATCCCCATGTACAACAGAGTCAAGTTCAGAGACTGCTCTTAGTGTGCCTTGAATAAATCCATTGGGATAATTACCACTAACTAATATTCCATTAATAACTGTTTTTAAGTTTTCATAAGTTGTTCCATATTTTTTAAAAAGGTCTTCATGATCTAGGTTTAAATATGCATTTGCAATATCTGAGACGTGAACCATTCCTTTTAAATGTTTTTTATCATCTACCACAGGTAAACTTGAGAAGTTTTCCTCGGTTAAAATATCAAGTGCGACTTTTAAAGAGTCAGATTGCTTTATAACTTTTCTTTCAATTTTTGTTAGGTCCGATATTTGGGCACTTACAGTTTTCAGAAAAGGAGGCGTTTTTGTTTTGAAGTAGTTTAGAACAAAAGAAGTTTCTTTACTTACTTCCCCTAAACGATATGCTCTAGTTTCTTCACCAAGAGCTGTTTTTAAAACAGCAAAAGCTAGTGAAGAACAAATAGAATCTGTGTCAGGGTTTTTATGCCCAAAAGCTAAAATATGATTCATAGTGTAACCTCCAAAGTGTATTAAAATATTACTTTGTATTATACCATTTTTTTTGAAAACGAACAACATTAAAATTCATCTTAATCAGATCTATAAATCATATATATTTTCATCATGAATTTAATAATTATTTGAATTTTTTTTTAGAGGTATTAATTTCTAAATTTTTAATTGGTTTAACATAGGTGATACCTGGATTTAAATCTAGCCTAAAATTAAGAGAAGAAGAGTTCTTCTTAAGAAAAATTCTTAATTTAGTTCGTATAATATCCGTACTTAAAAGTGTTCCAGATCCATAACCATGAATAACTTTAATTTCTCCTCGATAACCTTCTTTAAAAAGGATATTATATTTTATTACGAAAATTTTTAAAGCATCTTCTGAATTCATATGATGTAAATCTATCTCTTTCATATTTTTCCTTCCTAAAAATGATTTTTATTAAAAGTATAGCATAATTTCATCAAAAATAATCGATAAAAAAATTTTTTAAAAAATAAAAACTATGTTATACTTTTAACAAGGAATATATTTATGAATAAGGAAGGTAAAATGTCAAGAGAATCAATAGAATTTGAAAAAATAAAAAAAATAATTGCAGAGCTAGAACTACATAATTATCATTATTATATTAAAAATGAAAGTTTAATATCTGATGTTGAATATGATAAATTAGTAAAAAAATTAGAGGATTTTGAAAAAAACTTTCCAGAATTTAAAGAAAAAATGTCTATTACTGATAAGGTTGGGAATGATATAAAGGATACAAAATTTAAAAAAATTGAGCATAAGAAACCCATGTTAAGTTTGGATAATTCTTATGATACAGAAGATATAAAAAAATTTATAGAGAGAATAGAGAAAGCTGTGGATAAAGATGTATATTCTTTATCTTATGATTTGGAATTAAAATTAGATGGACTTTCAATTAGTATTGTTTATGAAGATGGAAAACTGATACAAGGGGTAACGCGTGGGGATGGGAATGTAGGGGAAGATGTTACTGAGAATATTTATATGATTAAATCTATACCTAAATATTTAAAACAAAGAATTTCTTTGGAAGTTAGAGGAGAGATAGTTTTACCACTTTCTAGATTCAATAAAATAAATGAGGAAAGATTAAAAAATGGCGAAGAAATTTTTGCTAATCCAAGAAATGCAGCAGCAGGAACATTACGACAATTAGATGCTAAAATAGTTGAAGAACGAGAATTAGATGCTTATTTTTATTTTTTAATTGACCCTAATAAATATGAATTTAATGGAAAACCAATAAAAACACATGGAGAAAGTTTGAATTATATAAAATTATTAGGGATAAAAACCACAGGAGTATGTGAAAATTTAAAAAATGTATCGGAATTAGAAGAAAGGATAGAATATTGGAATAAAAAGAAAGAGAGTTTAGATTATGAAACTGATGGACTTGTGATAAAAGTAGATGAAATTGCAGTTTGGGAAGAGATGGGAGAAAGGTCTAAATCACCTAGATGGGCAATAGCTTATAAATTCCCAGCAAAACAAATTACAACAAAACTATTAGGGATAACTTGGCAAGTTGGGCGAACTGGAAAAGTAACACCAGTTGCAGAATTAGAAGAGGTAAATCTTTCTGGAAGTAATGTAAAAAGAGCAAGTTTACATAATTATGAGGAGATATTAAGAAAAGATATAAAAATAGGTGATACAGTTTTTGTAGAAAAAGCAGCAGAAATTATACCTCAGATAATAAAATCAGTGAAAGAAGTAAGAACGGGATTGGAAATTGAAATAATCCCACCTGAATTTTGTCCTTCATGTAAAAGTAAGCTTATAAAAGAAGAGGGAAATGTGGATTTTAAATGTTTGAATCCTGTATGTCCTGAAAAAATTAAGGGTGGAATTGAGTATTTTGTTTCTAGAAATGGAATGAATATTTTAGGGTTTGGAGAGAAAATAGTTGAAAAATTTATTGAAAAAGGATTTTTAAATGATATTTCTGATATTTATAATCTTTATCTTCATAAGAAAGAGTTAGAGCTAATAGATAAAATGGGAAAAAAAAGTATAGAAAATATTTTGGAAAATATAGAAAAAAGTAAAAAAAATGACTATGAAAAATCTTTATATTCATTAGGTATACCTTATATAGGAAAAGTAGTAGCTAAAATTTTAGCAGAAAATTCAAAAAATATAGATAATTTAATGTTGATGGAAGTGGAAACTCTCTTAGAAATAGAGGGAATAGGAGAAAAAGGAGCAAATGCAGTTTTTGAATTTTTTAGAGATGATAAAAATATAGAAATAATAAGAAAGTTAAAAGAGCATGGTGTAAATTTTCAAGGTGAAGAAAAGAAAGAAGATAAAACAAATCACAGTTTGGAATTTATTGGAAATACTTTTTTATTTACAGGGAAACTAAATGTACTAACTAGGACTAAAGCTGAAGAATTAGTAGAAAAATTAGGAGGAATAAATGCTAGGGGTGTAAATAAAAAGTTAAATTATTTAGTTGTAGGAGAAGATGCGGGAAGTAAGTTAGAAAAAGCTAAAAAGATTGAAACAATAAAGATATTAACAGAAAAAGAATTTTTAATAATGTCAGACAAAAACTAAAAAATAATAGAATGAATTGAGAATAAATTGAGAATAAATATAATGAAAGTAGTTAATTTGACTATACACTATCTTTATGGTAAAATCATATTCAAATAAGGAAAGTAAAAAATCACATTTTAAGAGAGGAATTTAAAAATGATTCAATCAATAATGAGAAAAATATTTGGTACAAAAAATGACAGAGAAATAAAAAGAATAAGAGCAATAGTTGAAAAAATCAATGCTTTTGAACCAAAATTTCAGGAGTATACAGATGATGAACTTAAGAATAACACAATTATTTTTAGGGAACGTTTAGCTAAAGGGGAAAGCTTAAATGATTTCTTACCAGAAGCCTTTGCAACTGTAAGAGAAGCATCTAAAAGAGTTTTAGGATTAAGACATTATGATGTACAAATGATTGGTGGAATAGTTTTACATGAAGGGAAAATAACTGAAATGAAAACAGGAGAAGGGAAAACATTAGTAGCAACTTGTCCAGTTTATTTGAATGCTTTAGCAGGAAAAGGAGTCCATTTAATAACCGTAAATGACTATTTAGCAAAAAGAGACAGAGATACAATGGATAAAGTTTATAGCTTTTTAGGTTTGACTTCTGGAGTTATATTGAATAGTATTTCAAATGAGGAAAGAAAATTTGCGTATAATTGTGATATCACTTATGGAACTAATTCTGAATTTGGATTTGATTACTTAAGAGATAATATGGTGGGACAGTTAGAAGAGAAAGTGCAGAGAAAGCTTAATTATTGTATTGTTGATGAAGTGGATTCTATTTTAATAGATGAAGCAAGAACTCCATTAATAATATCTGGAGCAGCGGCAGATGCAACAAAATGGTATAAAATATTTTTCCAAATAGTTTCAACACTGGAAAGAAGTTATAAAACTGAAGGTATAAAAGATATAAAATTAAAGAAAGAAATGAATATCCCAGATTCTGATTGGGGCGATTATGAAGTAGATGAAAAAGCTAAAAATATAGTACTGACTAAAAAAGGAATAGAAGCAGTAGAAAGAGCATTGAAAATAGAAAATTTATACTCTCCTGAATATGTGGAGTTAACTCACTATTTAAATCAAGCTTTAAAAGCTAAGGAGCTTTTTAAAAGAGATACTGATTATTTAATAAAAGAGGGGAAAGTATTAATAATAGATGAGTTTACAGGTAGAGCTATGGATGGAAGAAGATATTCTGACGGATTACACCAAGCTTTAGAAGCTAAAGAAGGGGTTAACATTGCAGGAGAAAACCAAACTTTAGCTAGTATAACACTTCAAAATTATTTTAGAATGTATAAAAAATTAGCAGGAATGACAGGAACAGCAGAAACAGAAGCTGCGGAATTTGTACATATATATAATTTAGATGTAGTTATAATACCTACAAATTTACCAGTATTAAGAATAGACCAAGCAGATTTAGTTTTTAAATCTAAAGAGGAAAAAATAGATGCTATTATAGAAAAAATAGTTGAACTTTACGAAAAAGGACAGCCTGTTTTAGTAGGAACTATTTCTATTACAAGTTCAGAAGAGTTATCAGAACTTTTGAAGAAAAGAGATATTCCACACAATGTACTAAATGCTAAACAACATGCTAGAGAGGCAGAAATAGTATCTCAAGCTGGAAGATATAAAGCAGTTACCATTGCAACTAATATGGCTGGTAGAGGAACTGATATAATGCTAGGAGGAAATCCAGAATTCTTAGCTATTGAAGAAGTTGGAACTGAAAATGAGCAGTTATATAAAGATACCTACGAAAAATATAAAGAGCAATGTGCCAAGGAAAAAGAGCTTGTAAAATCTGCTGGTGGATTATTTATATTAGGAACAGAACGTCATGAGTCTAGAAGAATAGATAATCAGTTAAGAGGAAGATCAGGAAGACAAGGAGACCAAGGTGAATCTTTATTTTACCTATCTTTAGAAGATGATTTAATGAGACTTTTCGGTTCAGATAGAGTAATAATGGTTATGGATAAGTTAGGACTTCCAAAAGGAGAACCAATAACTCATAGAATGATAAATAATGCAATAGCCAATGCACAGACAAAAATAGAATCTAGAAACTTTGGAATAAGAAAAAACCTTCTTGAATTTGATGATGTAATGAATCAGCAGAGAACAGTTATCTATGAAAGTAGAAATGCTACATTAGAAAGCGAGAATTTGAGTGAAAGTGTTATAAAAATGTTAAAGGGAACAGCTGAAAGTGCTGTTATCTCAAGATTTGTTGGAGAGAATAAATCACTTTGGGATATTCAAGGTTTAGCTAATTATTTATATGAAAAATATGAATTTGAAATTTCAGATTTAGAAGACTATAAGGCTTATACCATTGATGCCTATATAGAAAAAATTTCATCAGAACTTATTGCAAAATATGAAGAGAAAGAAGCAAGTTATGGTGATGAATTAATGAGAAGAATAGAAAAGTATATTCTTTTAGAAATTGTTGATGCAAGATGGAGAGAGCATTTGAAAAATCTAGATGCCTTGAGAGAGGGTATTTATCTTCGTTCTTATGGTCAAAAAGACCCAGTGGTAGAATATAAAATTTTATCTGGTGAAATGTATGGGAAAATGATAGAAACTATAAAAGAAGAAACAACATCTTTTATATTTAAAGTTGTTGTTAAAACTCAAGAGGATGAATATATCCCTGAAACTGAAAGTCTTGGGATGGATGATGTTTGTAACTGTGGAAGTGGAAAAGTATATTCTAAATGTTGTGGAAGAGAGATGGTATAAGGAGATGAGAATGAAAAAATTATTAAGTATATTTGCTATGTTAACTTTAGTTATCTTTACTGGGTGTTCATCATTATTTAGTAAAAATTCCAATGAAGAAGAAAAATTTACAAAGGAAGATGTAAAAGCTTGGAACGTAACAATGGAAAAATCTATTGAAAAAAATGCTTCTATGCCAGAATGGTATGGAGAAGAAAATCCAATATTCTATCTTAGAAAGACTGGTAAAATGTCAGAAAAAGAGTTTAATTTTTTAACTTCACTTGAGAAGAAAGAAATTACAAATGAAGATATAGAGCAATTTAGTGACCTAGTAAAAAAATATAATAAAAAAATATCTAGAAAGTTTTTCTTGAAAGATGAGAATATTAAAGATGGAAAAGGGTTGACAGAAAAAATGGTAAGTGAATCATATCAGAGAATGAATAATCCTTCAAATCATATATTTAAGGAAGTAGCAACTGAAAAAGAATGGAAAAAAATAGTTGAATTATCTAAAAAACAAGATTTATCAGAAGATGACATTAAAGATTTAAGAAAGCTTTTAAATAAATTCATAAAAAGGGAAGAGTTTTTTGATGTTAAAAGTTGGTATAATAAAGAAATATCTGAAAGAACAAATAATATAGTTAATATTTATAATAAAAAAGATAAAACAGGTGTTGAAGAAAATAATGTTAATGCAAAGGCTTTATATATAGCTTATCCAGAATATTTTTCTAAAATGGATAGATGGGATAATTAATAGTTTTGAATTAGATATGGCACTTGTCTGAGCAGGTGCCATATTGAATTTATATAAGTAATAGGAGATAAAAATGAAAAAAGGGATTTGTCCAATTTGTGGAGAAGAAAATAAATGTCATATAATTTCAGGTGAGAACCCAAATAGTTGTTGGTGTATGCAAACTACTGTTGAAACTGATATTTTAGAAAATATCCCTAAAAAATTGAGAAATATATCTTGTATTTGTGAGGAATGTAATTTAAAATATAAGAAGGAAAAAAAAATAGATAAGAAATATGATTTACACTCTCATACAATAGCCTCTGATGGAAGCTATACACCTAGTGAATTGGTGACAAATGCCAAAAAAAATGGTCTTAAAGGAATAGCTATAACAGATCACGATACTATTTATGGTCTGAAGGAAGGAAAAGAAAAAGCTGAAGAGATAGGAATAGAATTTATAGAAGGGATAGAATTATCTTCTAATATAATGGGGAGAGATGTTCATATACTTGGCTATTTTTTAAATTTAAAAGATGAAAATTTTTTAAATAGTCTTATAAATTTGAAGAAACTAAGAGAAGAAAGAAATACAAGAATAATAAATAAATTGAGTAAATATAAAATTTATATAACAGAGCAAGAAATTCAAGAGGAAGCTAAAGGACCAATAGTTGGCAGACTTCATATAGCGAATGTTTTAATTAATAAAGGATATGTCTATTCTAAAAATGAAGCATTTATCAGTTATTTAGGAAAAACAGGTGTAGCCTATGAAGAAAAAGAGAATTTTACACCACATATGGCAGTGAAAATGCTGAAAGAAAATGGAGCTTTTGTTTCTCTTGCACATCCTAAATTTTTCTCTTCTAAAATATCTGAAATAGAAAATTTAGTGAAAGAATTAAAAGTGTTAGGGTTAGATGCACTGGAGATAGAATATCCTAATTTTTCAAAATTAGAGAAAAATATGTACAGAGACCTAGCTGATAAATATGACTTAAAAATAACTGGTGGGTCAGACTTTCATGGTATAAATAGAGAAAAAATAGAGTTAGGTTGTGAAGGTTTAACTTATTCAGAATTTTTAGATATAAAAAATTATAGAAAAGTATGATTTGGAGGTTAAAATGATAATAGTAACAGGAGCAGCAGGATTTATAGGAAGTGCTTTTATTTGGAAATTAAACACAGAAGGAATGAAAGATATTATTGCTGTGGATAAGATGAGAAATGGAGAGAAGTGGCTAAATTTAAGAAAAAGAGAATATACTGACTGGGTTGATAAAGATGATTTATTTTCATGGCTAGCTTGTGATGAAAATGCTAAAAAAATAACTGGAATAGTTCATGTGGGAGCTTGTTCTGCCACAACAGAAACAGACGGAGATTTTTTGATGAGTAATAATTATAGCTATACTAAAAAACTATGGAATTTTTGTTCAGAAAATAATATTAATTTTGTATATGCATCTTCAGCTGCAACTTATGGACTGGGAGAGATGGGGTATAATGATGAAATGACAGAAGAAGAATTTCAAAAATTAATGCCTTTAAATAAATATGGATATTCTAAAAAATATTTTGATGATTGGGCTTTTAAACAAGAGAAAAAACCTAAACAATGGCAGGGAATAAAGTTTTTTAATGTATATGGACCACAAGAATATCATAAAGAAAGAATGGCTTCCATGGTATTTCATACATACAATCAATTCTTACAAATAGGAAAGGTAAAGCTATTTAAATCTCATAAAGAAGGATATAAAGATGGAGAGCAACTTAGAGATTTTGTTTATATAAAAGATGTTTTAGATGTAATGTATTTCTTTTTAATGGAGAAAGTTGAGTCTGGAGTATATAATTTAGGAACTGGGAAAGCTAGAAGTTTTTATGATTTATCTTTAAATACAATAAAAGCAATTGAACCTAACATAAAAGGGGAAGAAGTAATAGAATTTGTCCCAATGCCAGAGGATTTAAGAGGAAGATATCAATATTTTACAGAAGCATCCATGAATAAGTTGAAAAAAGCAGGTTATAAAAAAGAGTTTTATACTCTAGAAGAAGGGGTAAAAGATTATGTAGTAAATTACCTTTCAAAAGAGGACCCTTACTTATAAAATAATTGGAGAATATGAATGACAGCATTTATTATAATTGCAATACTTTCCATTGTGGAAGGAATAACTGAATTTATACCCATTAGTAGTACGGGTCATATGATATTGGTAGAAAAATTTTTAACTTCTTTTATGGTAACAAGTGAACTAAATAAAAAATTTATGGATACTTTTTTAATAGTTGTGCAATTTGGTGCTATTTTAGCAGTAGTTATTTGTTTTTGGAAGGATATAAATCCTTTTATAAAGGACAAAAATATTTTTAAAGAAAGAATGTCTCTGTGGAGTAAAATAATTGTAGGAGTAATTCCTGCAGGAGTGATAGGGATTTTAGCTGATGATTATATTTCTAAAGTATTTATGGACAATATTACAATTATAGCTATAACACTTATATTCTATGGAGTAATATTGATATTTGTTGAAAAGAAAATAACTAAAGAAGCAACTGTATCGAACTTTTCACAATTAACATATAAAATAGCTTTTATTATTGGTTTTTTTCAATGTTTAGCAATGATACCAGGAACATCTAGGTCTGGTGCAACGATAATAGGTGCATTACTTTTAGGACTGGCAAGACCTATTGCAGCAGAGTTTTCATTCTTTTTAGCTATTCCAACAATGGCGGGAGCAACACTCTTAAAATTAATGAAAAATGGACTGGATTTTAATTCTTATGAGTGGCTACTAATGTTTGTAGGAACATTTATATCTTTTGTAGTGGCTTATGTTGTTATAAAATGGTTCATGGCATATATAAAATCTAAAGATTTTGTTTTCTTTGGTATATATAGAGTTATATTAGGTATTATAGTTTTATTTTTAATATAAAAAAAACAATATTCCCATATCTTTCCCTAAGAAAGTATGGGAATATTTATAGTATGGAGTTTATATACGTAAAAAATATCAAATATCAAAGAAGAAAAAGGCGGATAATATTGATTAGTTCAAATATAGAAATAGCAGAAAATAGTATAAAAGAATTTATAAGGGTATTAATACCAGAGATAAAAGATATGGATATAGAAGCAAATTTTAAAAATAAATGTAATGATATAGTATTAGAATTAAAAGTGGGAGATAAATCATCTATTTTTTATTATGAAAATCTTGAAGAGAAAATAGAGGACCAGAAGATAATATTTTTAAAGACTTCTCTTTTATCTCTTTTTGAAAAAAAATATCCTTGGGGCGGATTAATAGGTGTTAGACCTACAAAAGTGTTGAAAAGACTTTTGATTTCAGGATATTCCTATGAGAAAATAAGTGAAATTTTAAAAGGATTATATCTAGTTTCACAGGAGAAAATAGAGTTATTAATTGCTGTTTATAAAAAAGAAATAGGTATTTTAAATGATAGAGCACAGAGTATCTATATAGGTATTCCATTTTGTCCAACTAGATGCAGTTATTGTTCTTTTGCTTCTTTTGAAATTGGTAGTCCTGTGGGAGAACGATTCTATAAAAAGTTTGTAATTACTCTTTTAGAAGAGATAGAACTTACAGGGCAATTAATAAGGGATAATAATTGTAAAATTGAATCTATATATATTGGAGGTGGTACTCCTAGTACCTTGACGGAAGAGGACTTAGAAAAAATATTAAAAGCAATAGATATTCATATTGATAAAACTAATTTAAAAGAATTTACATTTGAAGCAGGAAGAGAAGATAGTATAACAGATAGAAAATTAGAAATAGCGAAGGAATATGGAGTAGATAGAGTAAGTTTAAATCCACAAACCTTTAATTTAGAAATTTTAAAAAAATTAAATAGAAATTTTAATAGAGAAAATTTTGATAGGTGCTATAATAAAATGAAGGAATTGGGATTTATAATCAATATGGATTTGATTTTAGGACTACCAAATGAAAGTGAAAAAGAAATACTCTATACTTTGGAGACTATAAAAGAATATGATATTGAAAACTTAACTATTCATAGTTTAGCATTAAAAAAAGCTTCGGTTTTATTTAAAGATTTAAATAGAAATGTAAGTGAATTAAATAGAATAAAAGTAGAAGATAAAGTAAAAGAAGTATTAAAAGAAAAAGGAATGGAGCCATATTATTTATATAGACAAAAAAATAGTGCTGACTGGGGTGAGAATATAGGTTATTCAAAACCAGGATTTGAATCTATTTTTAATATTGAAATGATAGAAGAAAATCAATCTACCATTGGGTTAGGTGGAGGAGCAATAACAAAGAAAATAACAAAAGTAGACAATGAACGAGACGACATAATAAGGGTGATAAATCCAAAAGAACCTGCAACATATATAAGAGAGATGAATGAAAGATTTTTGGAAAAAATAAAACTTTTTTCTAAATAGTTATCTAAAAAAGATAAAGAGGTGCTTATGAAAAATTTGATTATATTATATATTATTTTATTTTCATTTTCTTTTAGTTCTGAGAATAAAACCAAGGAAAACATAGGTAAATTTAATTTTGGAATGGATACCAAACAGTCACAAGACACAAAAATAGATATAAATAATACATCTGAAGAAAAAATGCTTGCTTTAGGAATTTCTAAAAGTTACGCTAATAAAATAGAAGAGTATAAAAATATAACTGGTGGTTTTTTAGAAATAACTGAGCTTAAAAGAATTTCAGGAATAGGGAAAAAAACATATGAAAAATTAGAAAAAAAGTTTAAAATAAATGGAAGTATAAACAAAAAAAATATAAAGATAAATACAGCAGATGAGCAAACATTGAAGTACTACGGAATGACAAAGGAAGAAATAAAAAATATTAAAATATTTAAAGAGAAAAAAAATAAGTTTTTTAGTAATCAAGATCTAATGGAAGTTTTACCTCATAAAAGGTATGACATATTTAAAGATAGAGTGGATTATTAAATAGAGGAGAAAAAAATATGGATAGAATGATAAGAGGAATCAGTGAAAATGCTAGATTTATAGTAGCAGATACCACTGAAATAGTAAGAGAAGCCACTAAAATTCATGGATGTACACCAGGAGCAGTGGCAGGATTTGGAAGATTTTTAACAGCTGGAATTTTAATGGGTGCAACATTAAAAGGAAAGGATATATTATCACTGAGAACAGATACAGATGGATTATTAGGACAGATGTTATTAACTGTAAATTCTAATGGAGAGATAAAAGGGTATCTACAAAATCCAGATGCAGAACTTTTAGCTGAAAGTGAGAATAAACTTTCTACATTTATAGGGAAGGGTTCTTTAAGAGTTATTAAAGATATGGGATTAAAAGACCCATATATAGGAGTTTCAGAGATGAACTATGGTGATATTGCACAAGATATAGCATACTACTATTATACTTCTGAACAAATACCAACTGTGATATCTCTTGGAGTAAGTTTTGATAATGAAGGTAATATAGCTTATGCTGGTGGATATATGATTCAAATTTTACCCAACGCAGAGGAAGATTTTATAGGTAAGTTAGAAAATAAAATTGCAATTATGAGAAGTTTTACAGAACTACGTCGTGGTGGAATGGACTTAGAGCGAATAGTAGGTCTTATTTATGAGAATGTAGAAGATGAAACTACTGAAAAAATTATAGAGCCTTATAAAATACTAGAAGAGAAAAAGATATCTTATAAATGTAATTGTAGCAGAGATAAAATGCATGATGGTGTAATTACAATTGGACAAAAAGAAATAGAAGAAATTATAGATGAAAAAGGAAGTTTAAATGTAGAATGCCATTTTTGTGGTAAAAATTATACTTTTGAAAAAATAGATTTTCAAGATGATTTCAAATAAAAACTAAGGTGGAAAATATGAAATATGTAGATACTCATTGTCATATAAATTCTTATCAATATGACGAAGATAGATTAGCAGTATTGAAAGAGATAGAAAAAAAAATGGATTTTGTTGTGAATATTGGCTGTGATTTAGAAAGCTCTAAGATAGGTATAGATTACTCCAAGGAATATTCTAATATATATGCAACGGTAGGAGTTCATCCAACAGATATAGGAGATGAATTTAGTGATGAATTATATAGAAATCTTTTAGAACTTGGGAAAGATGAGAAAGTAGTGGCTATTGGAGAGATTGGACTAGATTATCATTGGATGACCAAGTCTAAAGAATTACAAAAATATTGGTTTAGAAAACAGATGAGTTTAGCTAAGGAGCTTAATAAATCAGTTGTAATTCATACAAGAGAAGCAACTGCAGATACACTTGAAATATTAAAGGAGTTTCCAGAAGTAACTGGAATTCTACATTGTTATCCAGGTTCTTATAAATCGGCACTTGAAGTTATAGATAACTATTATTTTGGGATAGGTGGGGTTTTAACTTTTAAAAATTCAAAAAAAATGGTAGAGGTAGTAAAAAAACTACCATTGTCAAGATTGGTAATTGAAACAGATTCACCATATCTAACTCCAGAACCTTTTAGAGGGAAAAGAAATATTCCAGAATATGTGGAATATGTAGTTAGAAAGATAGCTGAAATAAAAGAAATATCTCAAGATGAAGTTTTAAAAGTAACTACTGAAAATGCAAAAAAAATATATAAAATCTCAAAATAAAAGTGAGGGATATATGATTTGTGGATTGGGGAACGATATTATAGAAATATCTAGAATAGAAAAAGCAATAAAAAATATAAAATTTATTGAAAAAGTATACACTGAAAATGAGATTATTTCAATTGAGAAAAAGGGTAATAAAGCAGAAACATATGCAGGGAAATTTTCAGCTAAGGAAGCTATATCCAAGGCATTTGGAACTGGTGTTAGAGATTTTAGTTTAACTGATATAGAAATATTAAATGATGAATTAGGAAAACCTATAGTTTCTCTGAAAAATAAATTAAAAGAAAAATATTTTAATTTTCAGATTAATATCTCAATTTCTCACTGTAAAGAATATGCTACAGCTGTGGCGATACTTATAAAATTATAGGAGTGAAAATGGAAAAAGAATTTATAGAAAAATTAGATAGATTTATATTGGACCTATCAGATAAAAGAAATGAAATACCAGTATTAAATTTTGTTCTAGAAGAACAAGGAGAAATAACTGATGAAGCTATAAAAATAATAGCTGAAAAAACTGGTATTTGGGATTTAACAATAAAAAACACAATAAATTTCTATCCTAAATATCAAAAAAAGAAATATTTTGAATTAACAGAAATAGTTTATTGTAATGGAAGAAATTGTATAGAAAGAACAGAGAAAATAATAGATGAATTAAAAGAAGTTATTCAATTTAATGAAGATGGATTATCATTAGATGGAAAGTTTAAACTATTGACAAAAAGATGTTTTGGAGAGTGTAATGGAGGTCCTAATATTGAAATCAATGGACTTTTATATAATAAAATAAATATAGAAAAACTGAAATTAGCTTTAAAAATATAAGTTACTAGGAGTGTAATATATGGATATACTAGAGATAAAAAGAGAGTTTTTAGAGCTTTCAAAGAAATTACAAGAAATAAAGGAGTCTCTTTGACTTAGAAAAAAAAATAGTGAGAATAGATGAAATTGAAAGACTTTCATTTGTAGATGGGTTTTGGAACGATAAAAAAGGAAGCCAAAAGCTTATAAAAGAAGCAAATGAATTAAAAGAATGGGTAAATACTTATAAAAAAATAGAAAACGACTACCATGATGTAGAGTTATTAATAGAGTTTACAGAAGCTGGAGATGAAGATTCTGCCAAGGAACTGGAAGGTAGATATAAAGAATTAATAGAAAGTATAGATAGTTTTGATACGCAACTTTTACTGGATGGTGAGTATGATTTTAATAATGCAATTGTAACTATTCATGCTGGTGCAGGAGGAACAGAGTCTTGTGACTGGGCAGAAATGCTCTATAGAATGTATCTTAGATGGGCTAGTGGAAAAAAAAATAAAGTAACGGAATTAGATTTTATGTCTGGAGATACGGTTGGTATAAAATCAGTTACATTTTTAGTTGAGGGCCCTAGAGCATATGGATATTTAAAAAATGAAAAAGGTGTCCATAGACTGGTGAGAATATCTCCTTTTGATTCTGCTAAGAAAAGACATACTTCTTTTGCTTCTATTGATGTATTACCCGAAGTGGATGAAAGTGTAGATGTTGTTTTAGATACAAATGATATAAAAGTTGATGTATATAGGTCTGGAGGAGCTGGAGGACAACATGTTAATACAACTGATTCAGCAGTAAGAATGACGCATCTTCCAAGTGGAATAGTAGTAACATGTCAAAAAGAAAGATCTCAAATTGCCAATAGAGAAACAGCAATGAAACTATTAAAATCTAAATTGGTAGAGGTTGAAATAAAGAAAAAAGAAGAGGAAATGAAAAAAATACAAGGGGAACAATCAGAGATAGGTTGGGGTAATCAAATTAGATCCTATGTATTTCAACCATATACCTTGGTAAAAGATCATAGAACTTCTGCAGAAAGTGGAAATATAAAAGCTGTAATGGACGGAGATATAGATATATTTATAAATAGTATGTTAAGATTTAGTAAAAAATAAAACAAAATAAAAAAAGTTAACTTGAAAAAGTTAACTTTTTTACTTTAAAAAAAAATTAGTGATGATTTTCTATTTCCCAATTCAAAGAGAAGCTCATAATAGTTCTAATTATAACAACACCAAAAACTCTAGCAACAGAAAGCAAATCAGGTGCTATTATAGTTTCTATAATATCGGCAACAATAAGAATTTGCAGGCCGAACAGAACAGATTTATCAAAACCATTTCTGATGGAATCAGAAGGTGAAACTTCTTTTCTTTTAAATATAATTTTATAAATTGTAAGAAAAAAACCATAACACATAATCAATACTGCAATAACTACAAAAAAATTATATATATAATGTAAAAAAGTATTAAATAAATTCATGAATTCTCCTTAATTTAAATAAAATATTATAGAGTAACTATAAAGTATTTTTTTCCTTTTAAATTAAATACTTCTACTGATTTTTGACTGGCTTTAACAAATCTCATATGTGTGTATTTTTTTGCAAATTTAGCTGGGTAGTCACAAAAACGGGTATTAGACATTTTAAATGTAGTTTCTAAAATTTCTGATTCATTATCAGAAATAATATAGTGCTCAGTACCAATTAAGAAAAGAACACCTTTAAAAAAGTGATCCATTTTTATTTGTTTAAAATCAAAATTTTTACCTTTTTTTAAAATTAAATATTGACCTAGTGCTTGCATTCTGTTAATCATATTGCTATCTCCTTTAAAACTTAATATATCTTTAATAGTATAGGGCCTAAAGTGAAAAAAATCAAGAAATAGAATAAAAGAACTTGCATAAAAAATAAAATAAGAATATAATCTTGATGTATACAGTAAAGAACTTCAAAAGAATAATAAAATTAAAGTTGTAAATAGAAGATAAAAAGGAGAAATGAAAATGGAAAAAATTGGAATATATTATGGAACAACAACTGGAAAAACAGCTTCTATTGTTGAAGAGATAGAATTTAACCTAAAAAAAGATGTTTATGAAGTGAAAAATGTAGCTGATGGATTAGGAGGAATAGAAGAGTTAAAAAATATAATATTAGTTTCTCCCTCTTATGGTGTTGGAGAGTTACAAGAAGATTGGGAAGATGTTCTTCAAGAATTGAAAGCAGTTGATTTTAAAGGTAAAAATGTTGCTATAGTAGGTCTAGGAAATCAACTTGCTTTTGGAGAAACTTTTGTGGGAGCTATGAGAATTCTTTATGATGCTGTTTCTGAGCGAGGTGCTAATGTGATTGGATTTACATCTATAGAAGGTTATTCGTACCAAGAGACAGAGTCTGTTATAGATGGAAAATTTGTAGGACTTGCTCTAGATGAAGCAAATCAAGATGATGATACTCCATTAAGAATAGAAAATTGGATAAAAGAAATAAAAAAAAATTTTATATAATTTAAAAATTTCGATTTCATGTAATTTAATTGGATTAAACTAAAGCGTAGCTATGTATTTTAGCTACTCTTTTTTTTGAAAGTGTTTGATTTATGAAAGAAATAGAGGCCTAAATTTGGATATTTGAAGAACTAATAAAAAAAACAGTACACATTTTATAAAAAGTATGTTATACTAATTTGATATGTGAAAAATTATCTAGTCAGCTATTCTATCATTTTTTTATAAGCCAACTAGATATTTTAAATTTATTTGGCCGAGTAGTATTAGATATTTTATATAATTAAATGAAAAGGAAGTGACGAATGGATAAGTTAGAAAAATTAGTAGAATTTAAAAATTTAGGATTAACAGAAAAAACATTAAAGGCGTTAGCAAAAAAAGGGTATGAAAAACCAAGTCCAATACAAGAATTAACAATTCCTGCATTATTATCAGGGACAAAAGATATAATAGGTCAAGCACAAACAGGAACAGGAAAAACAGCTGCTTTCTCTTTACCTATATTAGAGCAATTAGATGAAAATTCAAGAGATATACAGGCGATTGTATTAACTCCTACAAGAGAACTTGCAGTGCAAGTATCTGAAGAGATGCACGCATTATCTTTTGGAAGAAAAGTAAGAATTACTCCAGTTTATGGTGGACAATCAATGGATTTCCAAATTAAACAACTTAAGAAAGGTGTAGATGTAGTAGTAGGTACTCCTGGAAGAGTAATGGATTTAATGAGTAGAGGAATACTTAAAATAAATAACCTTAAATTCTTCGTTTTAGATGAAGCGGATGAAATGTTAAATATGGGATTTGTTGAAGATATAGAAAAAATCTTAAAATCTACAAATGAAGATAAAAAGATGTTGTTTTTCTCTGCAACAATGCCAGCAGTAATTCTTAAAATAGCTAGAGCCCACATGAGAGACCATGAAGTTTTAGCAGTTAAAGCAAGAGAAATAACAACTGATTTAACTGATCAAATATATTTTGAAGTTAAAGATAGAGATAAATTTGAAGCTCTTTGTAGAATAATGGACCTTGCAACAGATTTCTACGGAATAGTATTTTGTAGAACAAAGAATGATGTAAATGAATTAGTAGGGAAATTAAATGATAGAGGTTATGACGCAGAAGGTCTTCATGGAGATATTAGTCAAAATCATAGAGAAGTAACTCTAAAAAGATTTAAAGCTAAGAAACTTAATGTACTTGTAGCAACTGACGTTGCAGCAAGAGGAATAGACGTTAATGATTTATCACACGTAATCAACTTTGCTATACCTCAAGAAGCAGAATCTTATGTTCATAGAATTGGAAGAACAGGAAGAGCTGGAAAGCAAGGAACTGCAATAACATTTATAACACCATCTGAGTATAGAAAATTAATGTATATTCAAAAGACTGTTAAAACAGAAATAAGAAAAGAAAAATTACCAAGAGTAAAAGATGTAATAGAAGCTAAAAAAGTAAGAATATTCTCTGATATAGCAAAAGTTATAGAAACTGGAGAATTTAAAAACTTTGAGCAAATGACAGCAGAATTAATGGCTAATTCAGAACCTCAAATCATAATATCAGCTCTTTTAAAAAATGCTTATGATCAAGAATTAGATGAGACTAATTACTCTGAGATTTCAGCAATTGGAGATAGAGATTCAAGAGACAGAAATGATTCAAGAGATAGAAATGATTCAAGAGGATCAAGAGATAGAAATGATTCAAGAGATTCAAGAGGATCAAGAGATAGAAATGACTCAAGAGGATCAAGAGATTCAAGAGGATCAAGAGATACTTCTGATGAAGGAAGCTTAGATAATACAGGGAAAGTAAGATTATTTATAGCTTTAGGTAAAAAAGATGGAACAACTTTAAAAACTCTTTTAGATACAATAAGCTCAAAAGCTAATGTAGCTGAAAATAAAATAAGAAATGTTGAGCTTTATGAGAATTTCTCTTTTGTATCTGTTCCTTTCAAAGAAGCAGAAACAATTATAGAAGCTTTTGATAAAGAAAGAACTGGAAGAAAACCTCTAGTTGAAAAAGCTAAAGAAAAAAGATAATAACTTGAAATAAATTTAAAAGATTATAGACAAAGAAATTTGTTTATGGTCTTTTTTTTGTAAATTTATAATAATTTATAAGGAACTATTTGTATTCTATGGTAAAATATAAGAGAGAGAGAGAGAAAAAAAAATTAGGAGGAAAATATGAAAAAAGTTATAACTGTTATACTCATGTTAACAATTATAATAATCGGTAGTATTATTTATATATATGATTATCAAATAGAAAAAAAAAGAGATATAAAAATAGTTTTAGAAATAAAAAAAGACCAACCATTGAGCAAATCCTTAGAACGCTTAAAATTCTCTAAAGAATTATATTTTAAATATTATTTAAAAATACAAAATAATGGAAAAAAAATAAAAGCTGGTTACTATCAAATAAATGGAAAATATTCTATAATTGAATTGATTAAAATGTTAGAAGAGGGTAAATCTGAAATATTTAAGTTGACGATTCCAGAGGGATATAACTATAATAAAATTTTGAAAATTCTGAGCAAAAATAATTTAGAAACTCAGAAGGAGTATGAAGAAGCACTAAAAACAATAGATTTTCCATATCCTACACCCGATGGAAATTTTGAAGGATATTTCTATCCAGAAACATATTTTATTCCAGTTAATTATAGCAAAAAACAAATTTTAAATGTAATATTAAATGAATTTTTAAAAAAATTTCCTGTGGAAAAATATACAGATAAAGAGGAGTTTTATAAAAAATTAATAATGGCATCTATTCTTGAAAGAGAAGCCATGGTAAAAAATGAAAAACCTATTATGGCTTCTGTTTTTTATAATAGAATAAAAAAAGGAATGACACTATCTTCAGATGCCACTGTAAATTATGTTTATAACTACGAGAAAAAAAGAATGTACTATAAAGATTTAAAAATTGATTCTCCATATAATACATATATGTATAAAGGGTTACCTCCAACTCCTATAGCAAGTCCAGATAAAAATTCTGTAGATGCTGCTTATAATCCTTTAGATACAGATTTTTTATTTTTTGTAGCAACTGGAAATGGGGAACATTATTTTAGTAGAACATATAAAGAGCACTTAGAATTTCAAAGAAAAAATAAAGTTAAGTAAACGAGGAAGGAAAATAATGAATAAGTATTTATTAGTAGCAATCAATAGTCAGTACATACATACAAATTTAGCTGTTAGATATTTAAAAAAATATGTGGAGAAATATAGTAATAAAAATTTAGAAATATATGAAACAAATATAAATAATCAACTTTCAAATATAATTAAAGATATATTTGAAAAGTCACCGGATATAATTATCTTTTCAACATATATTTGGAATAGAGACTATGTATTCAAACTTATTAAAGAATTAAAAAAAATACTTCCTAAGAGTAAAATTGGAATGGGAGGACCTGAGGTTACCTACGATTCTATAGACATTTTAGTGAACTATGAAGAGGTTGACTTTCTAATCAAAGGTGAAGGTGAAAGAGCACTGCTAAAAGTTGTATTGGAAGATATAATAGATTTAAAAGGAGTATATGAAGTTGAGGTTCCTAGTAACTTAGATGAAATTCCTTTCCCTTATACTTTGGATGAATTAATGGTAGAGAGAAAAATACTCTATTATGAGAGCTCAAGAGGCTGTCCTTTTAGTTGTTCATACTGTCTTTCATCAATAGACCGTGGTATAAAGTATTTTTCAATAGAACGAATTAAACAAGATTTAAATATAATTTTAAAATCGAATATAAAATTATTGAAATTTGTAGATAGAACGTTTAATATAAATAAAGGAAGATATTTTGAAATATGGAATTACTTAATTGATAACTATAGAGAAGGGATAACTTTTCATTTTGAGATAAATGCTAATATTTTTGACAATGAAACATTGGAACTATTAAAAAAAGTTCCGAGTAATTATTTCCAATTTGAAATAGGAGTTCAAAGTATAAATTTAGAGACAATGGAAAGTATTAATAGAAGAAATTTAATAAGTAAGCTAACAGAAAATATAAAGAAAATCCCTAAAACAATTCATTTACATTTGGATTTAATAGCAGGTCTACCCTACGAAACTTATGAACTTTTTGAGAATTCTTTCAATTATGTTTATAATTTAAAGCCAGAAATGGTGCAATTAGGTTTTTTAAAAGTTCTTCAAGGAACTAGAATATCCAAAGAGATTAAAAAATATAATTATAAATATACAGAATTTACTCCTTATGAAGTGTTATCTAATGATTTTATAAGCTTTAAAGAAATTTCGAAATTAAAAGAGGTTGAAAGATTGTTAGATTTGTATTATAATTCAGAGAAACTTATTAAATCTGTAGATTATATTATAGAAAATCATTATAGCTCACCATTTAAATTTTATGAGGATATAAGCAGTTTTTTTAAGAGTTCATTACTGTTGGATATAGGGCATAAAGATGTATCATTATTTAACTATCTTTTAGATTTTTATAAGTATAGAAATTTTAATAAATTAGAGAAATTTATAGAATACTTAAAGTATGACTTTCTAATGCTAGGAAAACCTGGTAATTATCCAGAGTGGTTTCAAAGTAAAAAAAATAGTGATATATATAACTCTATTATAAAAACTAAAAAATTTGTATCTGCAAGAGAAGGACATAAAAATAGTGAACTTGAAGAATTCACTGTGAATGTATTAGAAAATACAGAAGATAGTGTAATGTTATTTTTTAATTATAAAGATAAAACAGTTGAAGAAATAAAAAATTATATATAGGAAAGGAAGTGAAATAATTTGAAGTTATTGAAAGAAGCTATTAAATTTATTGATGAATACAAAATGTTTGAAAAAGGTGACAAAATAGTAGTAGGATTTTCAGGTGGACCAGATTCAGTTTTTTTATTAGAAGTATTGATGGAATATAAAAAAAAAAGAGATGATACTTTAGAGTTTTATTTGGTTCATATTAATCATAATTTAAGAGGAGAAGCTTCAGATGGAGATGAAAAATTTGTAAATCAAGTAGGACAAAGATACTCTTTAAAAGTTTTTTCTAAAAAAATTGACATTGAAAAAATAGGACTAGAACAGAAAAAAGGTTTAGAGGAAGTTGGAAGAGAGGTTAGACATAATTTTTTTAAAGAAGTATTAAATAAGGTTAATGGAAATAAAATAGCTTTAGCACATAATAAAGATGATCAACTGGAAACTTTTTTATTTAGAATGATAAGAGGAAGTAGTCTAGAAGGATTAGAGGGAATAGCTTTAAAAAAAGAAGAATATAGACGTCCAGTTGTGAATATTTATAAAAGTGAAATAATGGACTATTTAGATACTAATAAAATACAGTATAGAATAGATAAAACAAATTTTGAAAATGAGTTTACAAGAAATAGTATAAGAATTGATTTGATTCCATATGTTGAAAAAAGATACAAT
>CAMTIW010000005.1 GCA_947072665.1 uncultured Fusobacteriaceae bacterium
GTAACAATTGAATCTAAAAAATTCCAATTTGAAAAAATACTTAATTTATCCAATGCCAATAATATACCCATTATTATTAGTAAAAAACCACTTATTTTATCTGATAATAAAAATTGCTTCCTAAAATTAGTTAATTTAATCATATTATCCATAAAAAAGGCAAAAATCAAAAATGGTACTCCTAATCCAAATGTAAATATCCAAATATAGAATATTCCTTCTTTTAATGTTGAACTTAAAGATAAATATGAAAAAATTGTGAAAAGTATTGGTCCCATACAAGGTGCCCATCCAAATCCAAAAGCAAATCCAAATAGATATGATGTTATAAAATTCCTCTTAATAAAACTTAATTCCATTCTTTTTTCAGAATATAATTTTTTTATTTTAAAAATTCCTAAAATATTTAAACCCATAATTATAATAAAAGTCCCAAAAATAATATTTAATATTTTATTCCCTAAAAATAATGATGCAATATTTGTGAATTTTGATATTATAATTTGTAAAAAAGAAAAAGCAGTTCCAAATCCTATTATAAAAAATACTGTATTTATAATTATCCACCATTTTTTCTTAAGTTTTATTTCTTCTCCTATTATTACTCCAGAAATATATGATAAATAACTAGGTACAATAGGAATAATACAAGGACTTAAAAATGTTCCCAGTCCTGCTAAAAAAACAATTAAAACATTTATATTTTGTTCCATTCTTACTCCTTCCAGCAATTTAAATTAAATTAAAGACTTTTTATTGTTCCAACTGTTATCAAATCCCAATTTAAAGCTCCTGTTATTCTTGCTATAATGACTCCATTTTCATCTACAATATATGAAGTTGGAGTACCTCTAATAAAAAATTTATTTCCTATTTCTCCATTTTTATCATGATATGATTTAAATTCCACAGGATATTTCTTTATATACTGTTCTATTTGTTTTGAACTTTCTCCCATAAAAATAGAAACAACATTTATTTCATCTTTATTTTTTATATAAAAGTTGTTTAAAATTGGTCTTTCTTCTCTACAGTAACTACACCAAGTAGTAACAAAGTTGTAAATTGTTTTTTTTCCTTCTAACTCTTTAGAAGATATTTGTTCTTTTCCATTTGGTGAAACTAATATTATTTCTGGAAATAAATCATTTTTTTGTAATCCAATTCTTCTTATCTCATCTTTTGAGAAACTTAAAAATGATAATAGTAATAATAATATTGTTATTAATATTTTCTTCATAATATACACTCCTTATTTTTACAAATTAAAATAATACTTTTATATTTAATTGATTATAGCATGAAAATATATTTTTTTTCAATTTCTTATATTTTTCTTATAAAATGTAGTATAATTATAACAAATTAAAATATTTAGTTTGGAGGTGTTCACATGTTAAAATTTAAATTTTCAAAATAAAACTGAATTAATTTTTGGAAAAAATACCGAAATATTAATAGCCAAAGAAAACAGTAAATATGGAAAAAAAATTTATTGCATTACATTTCTTTTAATGGCAGAAAATTGCACAGAAAAAGGACCTGTCGGAAATTTTGTTAAATTAAATAAAGAAGCTATTATTTAAATTTATGAATTAGCGAAATAACACATCAAGATACAATTAAATCATAGGAGGAAAATTTTTGAAATCATTTATTTTATACTTATTTTTTACTTTTTACATATTTAGTTTTTCACAAGAGCAGGTGTCAATTTTATATTTTAACGATGTACATAATATTTATCCTACGGTGAATAAAACTTCTGAAAAAGGTGGTGTAGCCCGTGCAAAAACTATAATTAATCAAGTGAAAAAAGAAAATGCTAATACCCTCACTATTTTTGGTGGTGACTTAGCTGGTGGAGTTTTATTTGGAGCTGTTTTTCATGGTTTTCCAATTGTTGAGGCTTTCAATGAATTTCCTCTTGATATTGCTAATTTTGGCCAACACGATTTTGATTTTGGTGTAGATGAAACTAAAAATTTAGTAGCTAAATCTAAATTTCAATGGATAACTACTAACCTAAAAGATGAAAATAATAATGTTTTTTCAAATGCAAAAAGTAGTATTATTAAAAAATATGGAAATTTTAATATTGCTTTTATGGGGATTACAGATAATATGTCTTCCACTGTAAAATCTAACAAAGTTATTCAAAATGATATTTTAAAAAGCATTAAATTTGAACTTGAATCTCTTGAAAATAAAAATATAGATTATTTTATTTTAATAACACAAACGGACATGGATATTAATAAAAAGATTCTAGCGACCTATCCTCAAATAGATGCTATTTTAACAGAAGAAATTTCTGGAAAATCTCCTACACAAATTCACTATGTAGATAATAGACCTATTATCTCAGGTGAAGCCAATTTAGGTTCAATTGCAAGATTAAATTTAATTAAAAATGAAAATAAAGTATCTTCAAATATTCAAGTTTATTCTATTGATGAAAATGTCAAAAGCGAAGAACAATTATTCAAAAAAGAAAATTATTATAAAGAAAAATTAAATAAAAATCTAGACATAGTAATTGCACAACTTAAAATAGATTTAGACTCTGGTTTTGGAGGTGAACATCAATGCCGATTTGAAGAAGTTAATGTAGGTAACCTCATTACAGATTCCTATAAAACTTATTTTCAAAGTGATATTGCTTTCATGAATGGTGGAGGAATTAGAGCAAATATTCCAAAAGGAAACTTTACAATGAAAGATGCTCTTTCATTGCTCCCATTCTCTAACTCTATTAGTATTTTTTCTTATGATGGAAAAACAATTTTAGAAGCTTTGGAACATGGTGTTAGTTCTATAGAAACTAAGGCAGGAAGATTTTTACAAGTTTCAGGGCTCACATATACTTATTCCCAAAATAATCCAGTTGGAAAAAGAATAAAAGAAGTCAAAATAAACGGAAAAAATATAGAACCAAATAAAATCTATTCTGTAGCTCTCCCAATCTACCTTCAGCAGGGTGGAGATGGATTTTCAATGCTTAAAAATTCTTTAAATACAGCTAATTCTTTTGAAAGAAAAGATATTGAAATTTTTTCAGAATATATAAAAAAACTTAAAATTATTTCTTATAGTAAAGAAAATAGAATTAAAATAATTAAATAAAAAAAAGACTTTCTTTTGATAATCATTTTTATCTTAGAAAGTCTTTTTTTCAGTTTTATTTATTTTTCATAAACTCTTTCTAACTCTTCTTCTGGAAAAATTTTCCCAAATAATATAGGAACTTTTTCAAAATCAACTACCGTAGTATCTATCCCATACCATTTCTCAGGAGAAACTGCACATTTTTTAATAAATAATTGAGTTGATAAAATAAATCTATCCCATGGTGAAAAATCATTTTCATTAGCTAATATCTCTTTTAACATTATAAATTTAAAATTTCCAATTCCTTTTGAATTTCCTGATGTTAGCATATAGCCTTTGATTTTAAAATCAACCTCTTTATTTTCAATTAATTTTTTTATAACTTCCTCTAACAAAGTATTAACACTTTGAGATATTCTAAATCCTAAATTAAAATCAATAACAAAAATTCTATTTCCTTCTATTTTATTGACTTTGTACTCTTTTGTATAAGGTTCGTCAGTAACATTAATATTTATAAACCAATAATTTTCAGCTTTTTTGGGATCATTATTGAAAATTGAATACATTATTTTATTTTCAATTATATTCCATTCAGTAAACTTTGTTAAATATACAACATTAACAGCATAAAGTGGTAATTCTGTATCTTCTTTTAAAAGTTTAAAATTATTTTGATAATCTTTTAAATTAACAAACTGTCTATATTTCATTTTTATCTGCGAACTATACAGCCAAACATACATTAAAAATATTAATCCTGCTGCTATAATTAGCGTCATGTACCCACCATTTAATATTTTAAAACTATTTGCATAGAGAAATGCCAACTCTATACTCCCAAATACAATCAAAACTAGAACCCATAATCTTTTCTCTTCTTTTCTATATCTTATATACTGTGATAAAAGTATTGTGGTCATAAGCATTGTTATCGTTATGGATAATCCATATGCTGCTACCATATTTTGGGATTTTTTAAAAAATAAAACAACTCCTATACAACCTATACAAAATATTTTATTGACAGCTCCTATATAAACTTGTCCCTTTTCACCTGTAGGATATCTAATATCTAACTTCGGGAAAATATTTAATTTAATAGCTTCTGAAATAAGTGTAAAAGAACCCGAAATAAGAGCCTGACTTGCTATAATAGTAGCTAATGTAGCAATTATTACTCCTGGTATTATGAACCAACTGGGCATTATTAAAAAAAACGGACTAGCGGTAAATCTTTCTCCTTCTCTAGCTAATAGATATGCTCCCTGTCCAAAATAACTTAATAACAAGCAAATTTTTACAAATATCCATGTGTAATATATATTTTTTCTTCCACAATGACCTAAATCTGAGTACAAAGCTTCTGCACCTGTTGTACAAAGAAAAACTGCTCCTAATACGTAAGCTATATTATTACTACTTTTTATTAAATTCCAAGCATAGTAAGGATTTAATGATGCCAATATAGATGGATGTTTTATAAATTGTATAATTCCAAAAATTCCAATCATTAAAAACCAAATTAACATTACTGGTCCAAAAACTTTTCCTATCTTCTTAGTTCCAAACTTCTGAACTGAAAATAGACCTACAATTATAGTTATAACAATTGCTATAATCATATCTTCTTTAATAGGTAGAATTAAATTAATACCTTCAATAGCCGAACTTACTGATACCGAAGGAGTCAATATCCCATCGGCTAGAATTGCTCCTACTCCTACTATTGCAGGAATTATAAGCCATTTAGAATAATTTTTTACTAAAGTATAGAGTGCTAATATTCCTCCTTCACCATTATTATCAGCCTTCAAAGTTAATAATATATATTTTATTGTTGTTTGAATAGTCAAAGTCCAAAATACAAGAGAAACACCTCCTAAAACAAGTGCTTTACTTGAATAACTATTATTGGTGTATAGAATTGATTGCATCACATAAAGAGGAGAGGTACCTATATCTCCATAAACTATACCCAATGCTATAAATAAAGAACTTATTGTGATCTCTTTTTTTTCCATAATTATATTTCTCCTTATTTTAACTACATTAATAACTCTTTCTCTATAGTATTCTATAAATAAATGTGTTTTCATTTAATTCTTTAATAATTTTATTATTTTCGTATTTTAATATCACTTAATACACCTTATTTTAATCAATTTAAACAAGGTATTATTAAAAAATAAAAAAATTAATTTTAGTTATGCTAATATTTGAATATTCCTTAAAAATATAAAAGGATTTTAATAGTTTTAAAACTATCAAAATCCTTTATATCAATTATATTATTTTAATTAGAAAATTTAATTGGTTCTAATAATTCATAAACAACTGGTTCTTCTACTAAATATTTCATTTTAATAACTTGATTTTCAATGGGTTTTTGTTTCTGACCTAAATAGAACTGGTTTATTGTATCTTTTCCTTTATCTTTTACTTCTATTTCATAGTTCAATTCATATCCATATGTTCCATCATCTAGAACAGTAATATTATTTATAGTCCCATTAGTGCTAACCCAATTTTTTGCATAAAATCTACTAAATACAACTATCCCCATGATTAGGATAATACCAATATACATAATTTTTTTCATAACTAACTTTTATAATTTTTATAAAAGTCTTTCACCTCCAATTTTTTATTACTATATATTGTACAACTATTACGCTTTAAAATCAAATTTTTTTTGTTTTTTATAATTTATATTTAAATCCTACAAATAAAGTTCTTCTATCTGAAGGAATAACCGTGGCAAAACCATCTGATATATATGAATAATATTCTTCATTAAATATATTATTTATTCCGCCATAAAGTGTTATTCCATAATTATTACTATATGATAAAACTACATCTGTTACTGTGTTAGAACGTACTAAAGAATCTTGTTCTCTTTCAGATTTTTTTAAATAATTATTATAACCTCCAGAATATTTATATATAATTCCTCCAGCTATATTTTTGGTAAAATCATAACTAACTCTTAAAACAATATTATGTTCGGGAACTTTTTTCAATCCACTATCTTCCCAATCTATTTTATTTCCTTCAGCTATAAATTTATCTCCTTTAGAATTATAATTTGTTTTTCCTTTTAACCATGAATAGCTTTCCTCAAAACTAAATTTCCCAAACTTTTGATAAAATGAAGCTTCCACTCCATACCTATTTGTTTTTAAGAGATTCATACTTCTGTATTCAAGTTGATTTTGAGAATTTTTTACAGATAATCTATTTAATTGATTGTCTGTTTTTGTATAAAAGGCAGTTAAATTAACTGTTGAACCTAATAAATAATCTCTTAAACCTATTTCATACATATCAAATATTTCATCTTCAGCATCTGTTTTTTTATAGACTCTATTTCCTGCTTCATATATTCTATCTGAAATCTGTACTCCGTCTGGACCCGTAAAACCTCTTTCATACCTTGCATAAATTCTTCCAACATCTCTGTATAGCCATGCACTAGATAATTCGTAAGCTTGATTTTTAACTTCTCTATTATCAGCTCCTTTACCATCATTAGCATTTTTTTCAAAATTCCAATTAGTAATATCTTGTCTCACTCCTTGGGTAAATTCAAAATCTTTGTATACAAATTTATTTAAGAAAAATAAAGCTTTAACATTGCGTTCATAATTAAAATTTAATTCTTTAGCTACATAAACAACTTTTCCTTCATTATTTTTAATATCATTTCCTTTATCATTTTTTTTTCTAATATAATCAAAATATCTTAAATCAGCTTTTTGTAAATGATAATCTATTCCTAATAATAAATTATTTTTTTCACCATAATAGTAATCAAGTTTTATTTTTGTTCCTAGTGTTTCTTGGTTCATTTTTTTATCTTCGTCATTATTATTTGTAAAATATCCTTTATCTTTAAATCCATCTACAATAATTCTTAATTTTTCCGTTAACTGATAATTATAGTTTATATTGTACATTTCACTTTCTCTTGTACTTGCCAAATATCCTCTTCTTCTTTCCTGTATCCTCTGTCCCTTTTCATCAACTCCAATAGTGACAGTCCTAAAAGATGGTTTATAGTTTTTGCCAAAAGTTAAAAGATTATTCTTAGAAATATTTTTTATAAATTGACCTTTTTCATTAAACTTACTATATTTTAAAGATATATTTTGTTTATCACTAATTTTATAATTTAGTCCACCTGAAAAATAATCTGATTTTCTATAAGTATCAACAAAATATAAATCTTCATCATCTTTTGAAAAATTTAATTGTAAATTTAATTTTTCTGTAATTTTAGTTCCAGCATTTACAAAATATCTTTTTTTATTATTATCAGAATATTCGTACCCTAATTCTGTAATAGGTTTTTCTATTTTCTTTAGATTTGTACTAATATTTATTACACCACCAGATGCTCCATTTCCATAAAGAACTGCTCCTCCACCTGGAATTATTTCAATACGCTCAATTTGTGCTACAGGAATAACATTATAATTAGTTTGAAAAGGGTGATTCACTAAAGTAGTAATTGGTGCTCCATCTACCATGACTTGAATATTTTTAGCTGCTTGATCTACTCCTTGACCTCTAATATCAATTTCTCCCCATCCACTTTTCCCAACTGATATACTTGGAATATCATCTAATATTTCAGATATAGATGTATAGCCTTTTCCTTCTATATCACTTTTTTTTATTATAATTATATTTTTACTTCCTTGCAATTTTTCTCCCTCTATATAATCTGATACTATTGTAGATGTTGGTAATTCCACAGGTATATCTTTATTATTTGCAAATATAGAAGATACTAAAATTAAATTAAATATAAAAATTTTATGTTTCACAATGCCCCCTAATATTAATTTTCAACAACTATAAAACATTTTAATATCTAATACATAAAAAGTCAATCAAATATTTTGTTTTTCAAATATTTTATTTTATTATACAAATATAACAAAACAAAAATAGGCAAAAATATTCTAAACTCAAAATAGAGTTAATATTTTTGCCATATTATTTGATTAATTCATCTAATTAATTACTTTGTTTTTTTCAATACAGACTCTAATTTTTGAGTTTTCAACCACTGAGATAAAGTTAATTTATTAAGAGCTGAAAACCCTTCATCAGGAACTGCATTTTTAGCTAGAGTAACATATGGTCCACATGTAAGTGAAGTTCCTATTTCTCCTGGCTGCATCATTGCATAAGCAAAGCTAACATAAGTTCTGTCATATATTACATGAGAGTCTTTTCCACATTCAGCAACTGACCAAACTACAGCTTTTCTATGGTCTTCTAAAAATTTCACTAAATCTTTAGGATTATCATTTTTAGTCCATAGTCCTGCATCTTCTATGAATAAACTGGCATCTTTGTTTCTATCTTTTGCTATGGAAATAGCTATGAAACACCAAACACCGTAACCTTCACCCTCTTTAAATTTATCATCTTTAGGTCTAAATGCTGTTATACCTTTATTAGCACATATCATATGTGACCCTGGAAGTGGTGGAAATCTTCTATTGGACTCTGTCCCAAAAAGTTCCATTCCTGCTTCTAAAAGAGGTTTAGCATCATAAACTTTTAACATAGTTGAATCGTATTGTTTAACTTCAAAAAGTATTTCATTTTTATCTTGAAAAATAGAATCATGCTGTGCTAAGTCATAGCCCCAAACTTGCCCTGCTAATCCACAAAAAGATGAAGCAGTTAACATATTTATTTGGCCTACATAAGCATCATTTACCTCAGCTCTATCATAAGCTACTATCCCATCTATCAAAATGTCATCTGTTTTTTTTACTGTTCCTGCTGAAACTTTAAGAATAGAAACATAACCATTTCCTAATGAACCTGGTGAACCATATCCATCACAATAATTGTCATAATAACTGATTGCTGTTTTGTCTATTTTCATTTTTAAATCTCCTTTTTTTATTTTTTGTATATTTTTTATTACTTTATACACATTACATAATATATTCCATTTTCTACTACTGTTCCCTCTGTTTCATGTTCAAATCCTGGGAATTTTTTATCCCATATAGAAAGCGCTTTTAAATAAGCAATCTGTGGACTATCTTTATCTCCAAAATTTTCTCCTGACATTAACATGGGAATTCCTGGTGGATAAGGAATTACTGAATTGGCGGTTATTCTATTCATAAGTTTATCTGCTGAAACAAGTTCAACGTCATTTTTAACAATTTTATTATAAGCTTCTCTTGGTGTTAATACTGGTACTGGGAGAGTTGAATAAGCTAAATTCAAATATTCTCCTGGAGTATTTTCTCTTAAATAATTAAACATCTCAGTTCCTAACTCTTTAAGCCCTTTCTCTGCATAAATACTCTCTCTTCCCCTTACTAAATCTGGAAGAATCTCTTTTAATGGTGTATTATTATCATAATGTTTTTTAAATGACAGTAACATATCTATAAGAGTTCCCCATTTCCCTTCGGTAATTCCCATTGAGAATAGAAACATAACTTGAAAATCTGTAGTTCTAGTAGGGACTATTCCAAATCTAGAGAAATAATATGAAATTAAATCTGCTGGAACACCTTCTTCTAAAATTTTCCCATCATCTCCCATACCTGGTGCAAGAATACTAACTTTTATTGGATCTAACATGGCCCAATTTTCTGGTATTTCCTCAAACCCATGCCATACTTCACCTGGTTTTAATGTCCAACAGCTCTGTTCTTTCATAAGCAATTCCATGGGAGCATCTTCAAAAGAATATTTTTCTTTTGTTATTGGATCAATTACGTACTCTGCATTCCAAGGTTTGAAAAACCACTCTCCCTTTTCTTTAAACTCTCTATATAATTTTGCTACTTTTTTACGAAAAGCAATTGACTCATAAATAACTTCTTCCATAAGTAAAGGACCTGTTTTTCCATCCATCATTGCTGCACCTATGTCATTTGATACAGCTATGGCATAAAGAGGTGAAGTTGTTGCTTGAATCATATAGGCTTGATTAAATCTTGCTTCATCTATTGGATTATTTCCTTTTCTCATATGAATAAACGAGGCTTGAGAAAGTGCATTCAATAGTTTATGTGTAGAATGTGTTGCAAAAATTGTACTTCCTTTATAGTCTTTTGGGTTACCTCTCATGGCGTAGTGATTTTCATATATTGGAGAAAATCTAGCGTAACCATACCATGCTTCATCAAAATGAATTCTATTTATAAATTTTTCAAAATTTTCTTCAACTCTAGCCGCGTTATAAGTAACACCATCATAGGTACAATTCGTCACAACTGTATACTCTGGATTATTTCCTTTTAATTCTTTTCTAATTAAAGGACTTTTAAGAATTTTTTCTTTTACCGCTTCTTTTGTCATTTCTTTTGGTAGTATAGGTCCTATTATTCCATATCTATTTCTTGTAGGAACCATATATACTGGCTTTGCACCAGTAAGAATAAGGCCCTGTTCTATTGACTTATGACAATTTCTATCAGTAAGTGCAATATCTTCATCTGTTAAACATGCTTGCATAACTGTTCTATTGGAACCTGAAGTTCCTACCAATACATTATATGATCTATCTGCTCCAAAAATTCTTGCTATATTTTTTTCACTCTCAAGAAATGCTCCAGTATGATCTAAAAGTGACCCTATACTACTTCTTTCTATTCCTGTATCACTTCTAAAAAGATTTTCTCCATAAAAATCAAAGAATTTTCTCCCAATAGCACTTTTAGTAAATCCAACCCCACCTTGATGCCCAGGAGCTGCCCATGAATATTCTGCTATCTTATTATAGTCAAAAATAGCCTTTGCTAATGGTGGTAATAAAGCATCTCTATACCTTACTATTGATTCTGCTATTCTTTCTGCTATAAATAATATTTCTTCTTGTATTATTAAAACTGTTTCATCTATATTATCTAATGTTTCTTCATTTAAAAAAGATTCTAAACCTGATTTTTCAGAAATAAGGAATACAGGTACTTTCTCTTGCCTATTATGTAACTTATTTATGAGAGAAATTAATTTTTCTTCGTCTTTCTCATTATCACTTGAAGACCAATCTATTAATAATACATCTATATCTTTTTCTACTGATACAACATTTTCAGCATCATTATAAGATTTTGTGAATGTAAAATTAATTGATCTGTCTTCTAATTCCTCTACCAACAACCCAATTCTTTTTCCAACTTCATCTTCGTTCGTTAAGGCTTTCTCTCTTAAAAGAACAGCCTTGTAACTTTGACCTTGAATGGCTTTTTTCATTCCCTATTTCCTCCTCTATAAAATCAATTATCCCATTAATTTTTTATAATTCATCATTAAATATATAAATCCAATAACTCCTAAAATAAATAATACAATTGAGAATATTCTTTCAGTAGTAGTAAATTCTAAATTAGTAGGATCTGATTCTTTTCTAGCTTTCATAAATACAGGTATTCCAAGTGCATATATTACTGTTGCTACCAACATATAACTAATTCCTGCTGCATAAACTAACCATAATCCATAAACTGTTCCTAAAATTCCTGTTATTGCTGCATTTTTTCTACTTGAAAAAATATCTTGTGGATATTCCTCACCTTTAGTTGTTATTTTGTATAAATAAGCAGTACAAACAATATAACAAGGTAATACCATAACTCCAGTTATACTTAGCATTAAATTCCATGCATTATTTGAGAAATATACAAGAATCATAACAATTTGCATTATTATACTTGATACCAATAGAGAGTAAGATGCTGACCCTTTATCATTTTCTTGTGCAAAAATTTTTGGAAATGTTCCTGCCTTTGCTGCTGCAAATGGTAATTCAGCTAACATAATAGTCCAAACAAGCCATGAACTTAATACAGCAATAATAACTCCTGCATTCATTAACCAATCTCCCCATTTCCCTACTAATCCTGCTAAAATTCCAGCAGTAGATGGAGCTACCATAGTAGAAAGTTCTCCTTGTGAATAACTTCCAAATGGTACCAAAGATAAAAGAACATACATAACCAAACAAACTAAGAATCCTAAAAGAGTTGCTTTTCCAACTTCTGCTTGCTCTTTAGCACGATCTGAAACTACAACTGCTCCTTCAATCCCTATAAATACCCATAATGTCACTAACATAGTTCCTTTTACCTGGTTCATTAAACTTCCTAAAGGCTTATCTTGAATTAAAGTCAATGTTTGCGTTCCCCAAACATCTGTAAATAACATTGAAAGTTTTATTGCAAAAATTGTTATAAATAGAAATATAATTATAGGAACTAATTTCCCTATTGTCCCTATTAGGTTTAAAGAGGCTGCATTTTTAACCCCAGCTAATATTACAAAATACATAACCCAAATTACTATTGAGGCTCCTACTATGGAATAAAAATTATTCCCACCTTTAAAATATCCTGGAAAGAAATAATTTAAGGAGTCCATTAAAAGCACTCCATATCCTATATTAGCAAAGCAATTACATAGCCAATATCCCCATGCCATAAGAAAACCTACAAATTTTCCATAGCCTAATTCTCCATAACTATATATACCTGTTTTAGCATCAGGTCTCGCCACTGATAAAATCCTAAATGTATTTGCTACAAACCACATTCCTATCCCTGTAACAATCCACGCTATAACTATGGCTCCTGAAGAAGCTGTTTGTGCCATATTTTGTGGAAGATTAAATACACCACCTCCAATCATTGCACTTATTACCACTGCTGAAAGTGCAAAAAGTCCTAATTTTTTACTATTATCTTCCATTATTCCTCCTTAACTCTCTTTTATTACCATAGTATGGAATCTTCTTATTCCTTCTGAGTCATTAAAAGCTTGGATTCCATGAATATCTGCAAAATATCCTGAGAAAACTAGTTCAAATTTCTCTCTTGCCAAAAGAAAATCTAGTACAGGTTTAGATTTATCATTAATTTTTTCTCCACCCATAAGAATTGGTATTCCAGGTGGATACGGTACAACTATTACTGCTGATACTCTATTCATAACGTCTTTTAGTGGTAAATGTTCAATATTACCTCTAAAAACTTCTCTTGAAGCCTCTGCTGGTGTAAGTGCTTGATATGGTATCAATTCAAAACCTTTATCCATAAAGTCCAATAATTTAGAATCTCTAATATATTCATGCATATCTTGGCAATGGTCTCTTAATCCTTTTCCACTATATTTTTCTTCATAGGATTCCACTAATTCTGGGAAAATAGATTCTAAAGAAGTATTTAAATCATAGTCTTTTTTAAAATCTATAAGTCCTTGAACTAATGCTTCTTGTTTTGTTAGTGTTGTTCCTATTGAATGAAGAAATAACAGTGAATAAGTATCTGTTTTTTCATTTACAATACCTTTATTTATTAAATAATTACTCAAAATATTAGCTGGAATACCTGTTTTATCATATATACCATCTATATTTAAACCAGGACATTTAACTGTAATTTTTATTGGATCTAACATAACATAGTTATCTTCTATATCTTCAAATCCATGCCAATCATTTTCCAGACTTAAACTCCAAGCATTTTGATTGTTTAATAAATAACTATCTGGTACTTCTTGAAAATCTATAAACTTATCATTATATTTTATTTTTAGAGGTTGCCAAATTGAAAAAAACCAATCTTCTATTTTTTTAGCTTCATAATCTAATTTAGCAATTCTTTTTCTCAAGTGAATTGCATTTAAAATTGTTTCGCTCATCAATTCTTCACCATTGAATTCCATCATTGATGACACCACATCTAATGAAGCAATCATACTATATTGTGGTGAAGTTGAACCATACATCAAATAAGCTTCATCAAAGACAACCATATCAACTTTTTTCTTAGTTCCATTTTTTATATGGAGCATAGATGATTGTGAAAAAGCACCTAATAATTTATGTGTAGACTGAGAAGCAAAAATCGGTGGATGCTCAATTTTATTGTCTGAATCAGTCATGGCGTAATAACCATTATAAAGTTTATGAAATTTAGCGTATGCATACCAAGCCTCATCAAAATGTAAATTATCTACACTGGACTCTAAAGTTTCTTTAATTTTATTTATATTATAACAAAGTCCATCATATGTTGAATTTGTCAATGCTGACATCTTAACCCTTTGTTTTTTTTGTGCAGGAGTAAGTTTAATATTTTCTCCTATCATTTTATCAATATATTCCTTTGTAAACTCCAATAACTTTACTGGTCCAATAATACCTAATTTATTTCTTCTAGGGACCATATACATTGGAGTTGCTTCTGTAATAACCATTCCATAATTTAATGATTTATGACAATTTCTATCTACAAAAGCTAAGTCATCTTTCGTTACTCTTCCTTTCCATATAATTTGATTTACCGAACTTGTTCCATTTAAAATATAGTAAGTTTTATCTGCTGAAAAAACTCTTGCAGAATTAATCTCTGCATCTTTAACTGGTCCTTCTTCATCTAAAAGAGAACCTAATTCCGGAACAGATATTGATAAATCTGATCTTAAAGTATTTTCTCCATAAAAATCTAACATCATTTTACCGATAGGATTGCTCATAAACATTGTTCCACCTGTATGTCCCGGAGTATGCCATGCGTATTTATACTCCTTTACATAGTCCATAAGTTTTCCAAAGAAAACTGGTTTAATACTATTTAGATAATTTTCAGTTAGTTTAGAAACTCTCCCATTGATAAAATTCTCACTATCTTCAAAAATATTAAGTGTCATATCTATTTTTTTTAAAATATCAAAATCTAATTCTTTTGTATCATTTTCCTTTAAAATAATAATTGGAATTTTTTTATTTCTTCTTCTTATCTCCTTTACTAACATTTTTATACTTTCAGAATTATTTAAAATTATTCCTGAAATATTTTGATTATTTAAAAATATTCTAAAAAAATCTTTACTATTTTCTACATAAATACTCTCTTTATTTTCAAATATTTTTTGCAGTTTTTTTTCAAACTCCTCTGTTTCTTTCAATTCTTCATAAATTAATAATGGCCATTTTAGTTCATTATTATTCATTTCTCCCTCCCTTTAAATTAATCTTCAATGATAATAAATTACATTTTTTTAACTAAAAATAATTTCTATTCAATTATTATATTGCTTTAATTTGTTATATAACTGTTATTCAAAAGATATTTTTTATTTCCTTTTTTTTTTAAAAATTCATTTTTTTACTAATAATTCTAAAAAAAATGATTTTTATTTTTATAAATTATTCTGTTAAAAACTTTATTGTCTGTTATTGATTTTAAATCTACATTTAAATATGAATATAAATTTAAAATATTAATAAATATAAAAAAATAATTCTATTTTTTACATATATAGGATTTAATATTAACCAGAGGTATTTATCTTTTTAATTTTATACTCTATTTTTTTTTATTAAAATAGAGTATAATTAACTTAATTTAATTATATGAGTGAGGTGTTTTATGAAGAAAATAATTTTTGGAACGTTTATGTCAATTTTTTTAAGTTGTTCAGCCCTTGAAGACAAAACAAATCTATTTTTCGCTCCCTGTCCTAACTCTCCAAATTGTTCTATACAAACTATATCATTTCATGAAAATAATTTAGAATCAATCAAAAAAAAAATAATTTCTAACATTATTTTTTTAAAAGGATTAGTAGTTGTAAATCAAGATGAATATATAAAATCTAGTTTTAAAAGCAAATTTTTTAAATTTGAAGATATAACTGAATTTCATATAGATATGCAAAATAAAATTATATATGTCAAATCAGCTGCACAAACAGGTTGGTATGATTTTGGAGTTAACAGTAAAAGAATAGAGAAATTAAGAGTATTATTAAATGAAAAATAAGAAACAAAGGAAAGTAAAATGAAAAATTATATGTTTATTGTTAAATATGATGGGACTAAATATAATGGTTGGCAAAGACTTCCAGATAATATTGAAAAATCTATTCAAGGTAAAATTGAAATAGTACTCTCTAGATTACTTGAAGAAGATATTAAAATTATAGGAAGTGGAAGAACTGACGCAGGGGTACATGCTCTTATGCAAGTTTGTAATTTTAAAACTGCTCATGAAATAAAGCAAGATTTTATAGTAGATTTAAATAGATATCTTCCCGAAGATATAAAAATAACTGAATTTAAAAAAGTTGACGATAGATTTCACGCTAGATATAATGCAACTAATAAAATATATATGTATAGAATAGATAACTCTCTTTATGCTGATCCTTTTTTAAGAAAGTTCTCTTACTTTGTTGATGAAAAATTAGATTTATTTAAAATGCGTGAAGTTGCAAATATTTTTATAGGTACACATGATTTCACTTCTTTTTCAAAAAATAATGGAAAAAAAAAGAGTTGTGTTAGACATATTAAATCTATAAATATTCAAGAAAATAATAATATTATAGAAATATTTTTTGAAGCTGATGGGTTTCTTTATAACATGGTAAGAATGCTCACAGGAGCAATAATAGGTGTAGGATTAAGCCAATATAATATGGAAGATATGTCTCTTCTCTTGAAAGAAGAATCTAGAACTAAACATAGATTTGTAGTTCCTCCACAAGGTTTATTCTTAGTTAGAGTAGATTATTAATCTATTCTAAAATTAATAGGTCTTAGCTCTTATATATTTAGAGCTAAGACCTATTTTTATTTCTAATTATCTATTTTTTCAATCTCCTCTTGAGATTTTACAACTGGAAGATTATCGTTTATATATTCGTAATCTTTAAAATCTACTTTAAATACAACTGTATAAATAACTGGTATCAAACCTAAACATAGAGAAGCATCTAAAGCAAGTCCAAATATCATAACTGCTGCTAGTTGTGCAAATAATGGTCCTCCAAAGAAATATAAAGGTAATAATCCTGCAAGAGTTGTAAGTACAGTAAGCAATATTGGTCTAAGTCTTGTTTGACACCCAATAACTATAGCATTACAAGGGTCCCTCTTTATTATATCTTCTTCTATTGTTATTTTATCTATTAGTACAATTGTATGATTCAGTACAACCCCTGCCAAAGATATAACTCCTACAATAGCCATAAACCCAAAACTTAATCTTGTTATCAAAAGTCCCAAAGAACATCCTAATAATGCCAATGGTATTGTTGTCATTATAATAAGACCTTTTTTTATAGAATTAAACTGCATCATAACTATTACTGCCATTATAAGTAGAGCAATTGGTACTCCTGCTGCTAACCCTGCAGAGTTTTCTTGGGATGTTTGCATTGTTCCTGAAATTTCAAAAGATATTCCTTTATCTTTCCAGTCTGTTTGCATTTTATTTTCAATCCATTTTTCTATAATAACATTAGTATCTGTAATTGAATTGCCTTCTATTACTGAAGCCTGTACTTCTATTGTAGAAATTGAATTTCTTTTATATACAAAAGTTGGAATATATTCAATATTTAAGTTAGCAACTTGTTGAAGTGATACAGATTCTCCTTTGCTATTACTAATTTGAATAGATTTTAATGCTGTTAATTGATCTTTATAATCAACTGTCCCTTTTACTTTTATTGGAATAATTGTGTTTATAGGTGGTGCTTGAAAATCATAAAATAATGTTGCATTAAATCCTTGTAATGAAAATTGTATCGCATTAGCAACTTCTTGTGATGTTAATCCTGCTAAACTTGCTTTATTATAGTCTATATCTACTGAAATCTGTGGAACATAATTTCCCCAGTTATTTTTTACAATGCCAATAGCATCTAAACTTTTTAAATAATTTTCTAACTCATCTACTGATTCATTTAAAACTTTAGTATCTTGTGAAATAAGTTGATAAGATAAATCTAATTCTGAAGAAGATCCTGTTTGTAATGGTTTGGTCATTATAGTTACATTGGGATATTTATCTTGAATATATTTATCTATATCTTGAGAATACGCTGGAATTAATTTATAGTTTGTTACAGAAAATAACATATAAGCAAATTCAGACTGAGGTGCTTCTGGTGCATAACCTAAAGTATATCTAGGTCCTCCTGCTCCAACATAGGAATTCCAGTCTAAAATTCCATCTTTTTCATATATTTTAGAAGTTCCTCCTGTAAGAAAATAATCCATTATAGTAGGAGGTAATGGATTTATATTTCCCACATAATATTTCTTTTTAATATAATCACTAATGTCAGCAACAATTATATTAGTAGCTTCAATGGAAGCTCCCTTTGGAAGTCTAATATATGATGACATTACTGGTGTATCAGAAACTGGCATAAATTCTGACGGTATAAATTTGAATAATCCTATTCCCAAAACTAAACTTCCAATTGTTATTGCCATGGATGTTTTTATATTTTTTAATAACCATATTAACATTTTTCTATAATAAAAATATAATTTATCCGTATTATAATTAACAACTTTAGTTGCTTTGGGATCTAAATAATCTAAAGATATTAAAGGTATGAATGTCTGGTTTATAACCCATGAAGCTCCTAAAGCTAAAAATACAACTATAGCCATAGGACCTACGTATTGCCCCATAGAAGCTCTATTTCCTATAATAGGTAACATTGCAACACAAGTTGTCAATGAACCTGTAAAAAGAGGAATAGCCAAATCTTTAGCTGATTCAATACATGCATCCTTTTTTTTCATTCCTTGTTGACAAAGAACCATAATATTTTCACTCATTACAACCGCATTATCAACTAACATTCCAAGTGCTATTATAAGACCTGCTAATGTCATTTGATTAATACCATATCCAAAAACTTTAAGCCCAATTAAGGTTGCAGCTATTGAAACAGGGGTCAATGATGCAACTATTAGCCCTGTTTTTAATCCTAAAAACAACAACATTATAGCTACTATGGAAACTAGTGCTTGAGCTAAACTTGATAAAAAACTACCAATTTTATTATTTACAAAATTTCCTTGATTATAAACAAAAGAGACATCTGTTCCTAAAGGTAATGATTCTTTAAAACTTTTAATAACTTTTTCCGTTTTTGTTTTAAGTTCTAAAATATTTTCTCCTGAAGTTAAAGCTAGAGCCAAAACAATAGATTTTGTATCCTTATTAAAAGTTAATAAGCTAGCTGGATTTATATAGCCTTTTTCAACACTGGCTATTTCTCCTAAATAAATTCTTTGATTAAATTTCCCACCTGAAAGTACTATTTTTTTTATACTTTCTATATTATTAAAAGTTCCTGAAGGGTTTACAACTATTCTATTACCTTTATTCTCTAAGGTTCCACCCCTTACAACCATATTAGCTTGTTGAAGCGTAGAAGATATCTGTTCAAGTGTTATTCCAATCTCTGCCATTTTATCATTATTAATATTGATATAAATAACATCTTGTTGAGTTCCAAAAATTTCTATTTTACCTATCTCAGGAACTGAAAAAAGTAACTCATCTTTTAATTTATCTGCTTGTTTATATAAGTTATCATAAGATAAATCTTTAGAACTTAATGATAAAACAGTTCCATAAACATCTCCAAAATATGTATTAATAATTGGAGCTTGTACTCCTGGTGGGAGCTGAGGTGTCACAAAAGTTGTAATTTTATTTCTTAATTCTATCCATTGATCTTTAGGGTCCCAATATTTTTGCTTTAAATTTACAAATACATTTGATTGACCTGGTAAATTTTTAGAATCAACATAGTTTAAAGAGTCCATATTTCTAACTTCATTTTCTATTTTTTTACTTACTAAATTTGCCATTTCTGTTGCAGTTGCACCTGGCCAGTTAGTCGTTATAACTGCTGTTTTTATAGTATATCCTGGATCTTCTGCTTTTTCTGAAGACATATAAGCTGCTATACCAAATATGCACACAAGGAAAACAATTAGATAAGTACTTACTCTATTTTTTATTGCTAAACTAGTCATACTCATATTATTTTCCCTCCTGTTCTCCAAGTCTTATTTTATCCCCTTCCAAAAGAATAGTTGTTCCAGTTGTAACTACATAATCTCCTATATTAAGTCCATTTGTTATTTCTACTCCATGTGATGATATATTTCCAGTTACTACATTTTTTTTATTTACTATTCCTAATCCATCTTTTATATTACTAATAACATAGACATACTCGTTATCTTTTCCCTTAGCTAAAACCGAATTTATTGGTAAAAACATCTCTAATTTACTCAATTTTGATAATTCTAAATTAATAGATACTATCATTCCTACTTTTAAATTTGATATATCACTAGTTATTTTTGCTTTCACAGGATAAGTATTTCCATAACCATTAGAAATACTTCCTATATTCACTATTTCTGCTTCTAAAGGAGTTTCTGTAGATACTACCTTAAAGTTTATTTTTTGACCTGGTTTTATATTATTTATCATACTATCTGAAACATTAAATAAAACATTTAATGTACCACTTTCATTCAATATATAAATACTAGTTCCACTATTTACTGACTCATTCAACTGAGCATCAACTTGGGCTATTGTTCCTGATGCTGGAGCAATTAAATTAGTATAATCTAGTTGTTTTTTACTATAATCTACATTTTGCATAGCAACTTGAACTTGAGCTAAACTTGCGTCATAATTTGCTAAGGACTGTTCATATTGAGCTTTAGAAATACTATTTTCCAAATATAAAATTTTATCCCTAAAAAAAACTGATTGAGCATTAATTTTTATTGCATCATAATTTTTAGCTTTAGCTAAACTTTCTTTATATTTTATCATGTAATCTGTTGGATCTAAACTTCCTAAAACATCACCTTTTTTTACTTTATCACCTAGATCAACATTCTTTTTAATCAATGTACCACTAACTCTAAAACTTAGTTTAGATAATACTTCTGGAGCTATAGTTCCAGAAAATCCTGTTGTTTGTGACAATTCATTATCTTTTACCACTATATAATTAACTGGTCTTATGTTTTTTTCAACAGATACCACTTTTTTATCCTCTTTACAACCAATAAAAATGGTCATTAAACTAAATATAAATAAATACTTTTTCATTTCTCCTCCTAATTCTCTGTAATATTAATAACTCTATTGAGCATTGATTTCCTATTTTCATTAGATTCTAGCAACATATATTTTCCATATATTTTTTCAATGTTAATCGCTGATATGAAAAAATTATAATTATCTATTGAGTTAGATAAATTAGCTGAAATACTTGCATTTTGTGCATCTAAAATCTCAGTAATATTTATACTTCCATTAGCATAAAGATTTTTAGCAATTTTTAAATATTTTTCTGCTGATTCAGCTGAATTTTTAGAAGTATGGATTCTTATATAGCTATTTATAAGATTATTATAAGAAGTATTCACTTCTTGATGTAAAGAATTTTCAAAATTCAGTTTTTCAGATTCAATACTTTCCTCTGATACTTTTAAACTTTTTTGATTATAATAAATTTCTCCACTTGTAAATAACGGCAATTCCACTGCTACACCTGCACGCCAATTATTAGGTGAGTTATATTTTTGTCCTTTTCCCCAAGGTTCTATCATATTATTTTTTGAATATTCTCCAAAAGCAGATACTTTTGGAATAAATCTTGATCTAGAAACTGTTTTATATTGATTATTAACAGATTTTATATTATTTTCATAAGCTTTTAAAATATTAGAATTATTAAAAGCTCCTTGTGTTATAAAATCTAACATTTTTTTATTTTTATTTTCATTATAAACAAGTTTATTTAACTCATTTTTAGCAAAATAAAATTCATTATCTAATTCTTCTAAATTTTGATAACTATGCTTTGTATTTACAGGTAAATTTAATAATGCATTTAATTTTGCTTCTGCATTTTTCACAGATGTTTCAGATTTAGAAACTTGTGAAATTGCTGTGGAAAGTGAACTTTCTAATCTGTATACATCTTGTATTCCTGATGCTCCTGTTTCATACTTAATTTTACTTATTCTTAAAAATTCTTTCGCCAATACAAAATTACTATTTTGAATATCTAGTTCTGATTTAGCTTGTAATACATTTAAATATGCTACTAATATATCATATACTGTTGTTCTTAACTGTTCTTCAAAATTTAACTGACTATTTTTATATTTTACTTTCTCTGAAAATATTTGTGCATTTAATTCATCATCAAAAAGCACTTGAGTTATTTTAAGACCAGCTGTTACTGATTCCTCATTATTTTTATTTTCGTCTGTTACAATACGTTTATCTAAATAAGAATAGTTTGCAGCTACTCCTACTTGTGGTAACCTTTGAGCATTTTGTGAAAGATAACTATAGTTACTAGCTAGCATGTTTTTAAACTTTGATACTAGTAATGGATTGTTATCAACACCTATTTTTACAGCTTCTTTCATATTCAGTTTTTTGTATATTTCTGCTTTTGTTCCAACATGTTTTAAGCTCTGAATAACTAAGGCTCCTGGATAAATTTTTATTTCCTCAGCTATTTTTACATTATAAAATCTATCTCCAACAACTTTTCCTAAATTCAATACCGAAGTTTCTTCTTTCCCTTTTAAAAGGTTAGAATAATTGAAAACAGATGTTCTAATTCTTTTTTTCATTTCTAAATTAAAATCGTACCCTAACAAAACTTTATCATTTGTTTCTTTACAAAAACTTACAAAAAAAGTAGGTATTTTTTTTGATAATGCTAGCTTTGCAACATTTAAATTTACTTTAGAATTTGTTATTAAATATACTGCTTCTGAATCATTTAATTCTTTATTTATTTTTTCTAAACTTTCTGAACTATTCATTAAATTAACTTTTATTCCTAGTTTGTTCATTTCATTTTCCATTTTCAAAATCTCTTCTGAACTATTTTTTATCAAACTTTCACCTATAACAAAAGTTAATTTTTTAAATGGTGCAATTTCATTAAGTTTTTTCAAATCTGAAATATAGTCAGGCTCACTATAAATATACATAATATTTTTACCTGGATTTTTATTTAATTTAGCCAGTCCAAATGGATAAATCACTAACTTTGAACTTTTTTTTAATTTTTCTATCTCTGAGATATGATAATCTAAAATAAAAATAACATCAACTTTAGAATTTTTATTTAACCTTTCAATTCCTCTTTCTAAAGATTCTTTATTAGAATAAGAAATATCTGCTACATCTATACTTAACTCACTCCCCTCAAAATTTGTTTTCAACTCACTTTTCAACTCTCTTAATAAAAAATTATTTTGAGAATCTGGTAATATTACACCTATTCCCTTAACTTTTGAAAAAATACTAATACTCATTAAAAAAAATAATAAAAAAACTGACCTTACTAATTTGTCCATTTATTAAGAACCTCCTTTAATTATAATATGCTCACTTTACAATTATATCAAATAACAAAAAAAAAGCTATTATAATTTAAAAAAATAACGTTTTATCGTTATTTTTTTAACTGGTTTTTATTTTTTTCAACATTTAAACATCTATCACTTGTTAATTTTATTCCTATTGCACCTAATGGAGCTGTTATTAAAACACTTAAAATAGCAATAGCTTGCATAACCTCTCCTCCTGCCACACCATACTGCAATGGAATTCCTGCTTTTGCTGATTGAACTGTAGCCTTTGGTATATATGCTATTATACAAAAAAGTTTTTCTTTAATACTTAGATTTGTTCCTATAAGAGATATTAAAACTCCTATTGATCTAATAGATAATGAAATAAACAAAATATTCACTCCAATAATAAAATATTCACCAATAACTACAGGATTAATTGCCATTCCAACCAATGCAAAAAGATAAAGTTTCCCACGTTTCCAAATCCAATTCATATGATTTAAAATTTCTTCTGATTCTAACTCCATTCCATTTCTAATATAAAACCCAAATATCATAATAGAAAGTAAAGAATTAAACATCTCTAGGTGGAATTGTTTTTCCATTACCCTCATAAGCATACATATAGTAAATATTATTCCTGTTCGTATATAACTATTATTTATATATTTCAATATTTTTTTACTCCAAAAGCCTGTAATCCAACCTACAACAATTGCTATGAATAATGATATTGGAATCGAAATTATTTGATTTAAAATTGAAGATTCCATTCCAGACTGTTTTCTAATATAAAGTGTTAAAAATGTTGTGAAAAGTGTAATTGCAACAGTATCATCTGCTGAAGCTCCTACTAAAAGCATTTGAGGTATTGCTTTATCCTGTCCTCTTTTTCTCTCTATCAAAGAAATCATAGAAGGAATAAGTACCGCTGGACTCACTGCTGCTATTATAAACCCTAATATTGACCCTTGTATAAAAGAAAAGTTTAAAAAGATTGTGGCTAAATAAGCAATGGTAAAACCTTCCATTGTTGCCGGTATTATACTTAATAAAATAGCTGGTCTTCCTATTTGTTTCATCTGTTTAGAACTTATTCCTAATCCTCCTATAAAAAGAACAGTAATTAAAGCTAAATCTTTTATAGAGGGTGCATTCACTATTATAGAATTAGGTATTTTATTAAAAAAAGATGGTCCTAATAACATCCCAACAAGCATCATCCCCAAAAGAGATGGTATCTTTAAATATTCTACTAGCTTTCCTCCAATATCTGTAATAATTCCCAATATAACTAATCCCAATATAAAAACAACAATTCCCATATTTTCCTCCTTTAATTTAAAAAAAAATAGACTCCTACCCATAATTTGGGTAGGAGTCATTAGCTCTTTCAAGCATTTAAAGGCGAACTCCATCGCCTATTTATTTTTTTTTCTTACTTATAATATCACATAAAAAACAAATTGTATAGCATTGTTTAAAATACATTTATTTCACTGTATTTAAATAATTTTTATATAAAAGATAATATATAGAAGCAGACCATGAGAAGTTAGTACAGTGCAATCCTTCACCTGTTTCTGGATTATAGTTCTCTCTTATTGGTTGGTCTCCTTTTAACCCTTCTGCATTATCAAAAAGTTTTTTTGTCATAAGATTAGCTTCTTTATCATATCCATAGTTACTTAAAGCTATAACTCCAAAATATGCTTGATCTAACCATACCGGTCCTCTCCAATATTTTGTTGCACTATATCTTAGATTATCTTTCGAAGCAGTTGGAAAAGGCATCAGAGTATTAAATTTATTCTCTGACATCATATTTTCAACTACTGTTTTTGCTTTATCTTTATCAGCTGCATTGGCCCATAATGGAATCCAACCTTCTGGACCTTTACCTCTATTTACTAATAATTTTTCTTTTCCATTTTTATCAAATTGTAAATCATAGAAAAACCCAGTCTCTTTATCATACATTTTATTGTTTATAAATTCTTTGATTTTAACTGATTCTTTTTCATATTTTTTAGAGTCTTCCATTAAATTTAGTTCTTTTGCCATATTACTTAAATATATTTTTTCTGCATATAAAAATCCATTTAAATCCACAGATTCTTGATTTATAGAATAACCTACAAGTTTATTATTTTTATCTTTATTTTCAAAAACTTGAACTCCAACGTCATCTTTACCCATTCCTTCCACGTCAAATCTTATAGCGTTATCCATTCCACTTTCCCAAGCAGCAGCAAGAATAATCTCTTCCTTGGAATTATTATCTCTATGAACCATTCCACCATATTCTGCTATTCCATTTTTATTATGGTCTCTATTAGTGTACCACCATTCATTATATTTTTGAAGTTTTGGATACATTTCTTCCAAAAATGCTGTGTCTCCTGTTTCTTTATAAATTTCCCAAACTGCCCATGCTGATAATGCTGGTTTAGAGTTTCTCTCATTCCAATTGCCACCATCTCCCCCTCTTTCTACATCTGCATTATAAAATAATGCGTCTATTATTGTTCCAGAATCCTGAGGTCTTACTTTGTCTTCTGCTGTTATTTGATAGTCGAATAGAGCTCTTACATTGCTCTTAGCTAGCTCTGGATTGAATTTAACAGTAGCTACTGCTTGTTTCCAAGAATCCCATGCCCAAAGACCATTAAACCATTTATAACTAACTGAAGGAGTTATTCCATCATGTTTTAACTCTCCAGCTTTGCTTCTCCAATTCATTATTAATGTTTCCACTGCTTTTATAGCAACTCTATCATATTCTGTCGTGTTTTCCCCAATGGTATTTTTTATATATTTGTTCCATGTTGCTGAATTTTCATTAAAATAATAATTTGGATTGGCTAATATTTTTTTTGTTTCTATTTTTTCTTTCTCTAATTCAGATTTTGTAAATGTATAAGAATGAGTTGTAAATAAAGACTCTTCACGACCTTTATTTATTACTAAAGGTTTAGATAATCTTGTAATATAATTTTCTCCTGAAATTTCTGTTTCAGTTTTTTCATTATGGTCAACTTGAAAAGTTGCTTCTTTCCCCATTAAATAATCCCAAATCATTCTTTTTTCACCAAAGATAACCTTTACTCCATTATCAGATTTTTCTAATTTGTTTTCTAATTTAACTTCTTCATATTTAGACTCTTTACTATTCCATTTTTCAAAACTATCAAATATTTTCCCTTTCCATTCCACATCTAATTTTAAATCTTTATTAGTTTTATTTAAAATTTTTGTTTTAATTATTGATGTTCTATTAGTTCCAAATATTAATTCTAAATTTAATATAAAATCATTTAATTCATAATTTTGAACAAGTTTTCCTGGTAGAGATATAATATTTACCTTAGCTTGTGATAAATCATATACTTCACCTGTTATAGTATTTTTTAAGATTATTTTTTCAAAACTATCTGATAAATTAACTGCATATTCTTCAGCTAAATAAAACGGTCCTGTAAAGCCTCCATAAAAATCCTTGCTTTCAGTTTTTGGATTGTAATAACCATGCCAAGCTCCCATATCCACAAATCCATTTAAATAATTTGTTCCATTTTTATCAGTATCTTTTCTAGGTTTATAATAAATATGTTTTTGTGGTACCCCTTGCCTATCTAATATATTTTCAAATTTATTTGTTTGAGTTACTTCTAATTTTTTATCATTTAAATTATTACACGCTACAACAGCTAAAATAAGAGCTGTTAATATTATTTTTTTCTTCATTTATAAAACCTCCCTCTCTGGACACTTAAATTACTATTTCTTCTTTTTTATTATTAATTTTTCTGATTTTTTTTTCATAGCTATTATATTTCCATAAAGCCCAACCCATAAATAGTATAACTCCCCCTACATTATAAACAAGAGTTAAAACTATATTTTGTCCCTCAGGAAATATTGCTGCTACAAAAGCTATTGAAAATATAACTAATAATACCCCTGTTATTCCTAATCCTAATTTTCTAGAACCCATTTTAAATGTTCTAGGTAAATGATCTTTATTTAATCTTAAATTAAAATATGCAATCATAATAAATAGAGGTGGTAATAGTGATGTTGCAGCAGTCATATTTATAATTACACCAAATAGTTCTTCTACATTCCCAGTTCCAAGTGATGGAATAATTAATAATGGGATAACAATAAGTAATTGAATCCAAGCTGCTCTAGCTGGAATTCCATGTTTATTTAACTTAACAGTTTTTTCTCCAAACATACCAGCTGGTATTTCTGAGAAAAAAACTTTAACTGGTGCAGAGGTCCAAAGTAAAAGAGCACCTAATCCACTTGAAAGCATTACTACTCCTACCAAACGATTTATAAATTTGTTACTTATCCCTACATAACTTCCGAGAGCTCCAAAAGATTGGAAAACTCCTTTAGAATAAGTCAAATCACTTTGTTTTATAAATACATTTACCAAAAGAGAACCTACAGAATATAAAACTCCTATTATAATTCCAGAAACTATAATTGTTCTTACGAAAGCTTTGGAACCACCTTTTAAATCATTAACATAGACCCCTATTGCTTCAGAGCCTCCTGCAGCAAAGAAAATCCATGCCATTGTCCCCATAAATTTCCAATTAAATGTAGGCTTTAATGATGTTACTGTTATTGCAGTAGCAGGCTCCATGCCACCTATTAAGACTCCCAATGACAATATTATGAATGCAAAAGACATAAGTAGCATAAGTGTACTTCCAATAGTTGTTATTTTACCTATCCAATCTGCACCTTTTGTAGAAACCCAAGTCGAGAAAATAAATATCACTATGGATAACACAGATATCGTAAAGGGAGAAAAAATATATTCCTCTCCTAAAAAAGCATAAGAAGCATAAACTAATATACTTGGAAGTAATGATGTAAAATAAAATAAATTAACGAACCAATATGCATAAGCAGCTAAAAATGCCCATTTAGGTCCTAAAGATGATTTTACCCATTGGTAAACTCCTGATTCTGAATCTTTATTTAAACTAACAAATTCTGAAATTATAAATACAAACGGTATAAAATAGAAAATTGTTGCAAATAAAAAACTAATTGCTGATGAAGCTCCTATTTCAATATTATTATTGATAATATTTCTAAAATTAAAAACTGCCGCTATGGTCATAGATAATAGAGCGAATTTTCCTATCTTGCCTCTTGATGTCATTGTGCTCTCCTGTATCTATTTTATTATTTTTTATAATTTTTTATTTATTTAATAAAAAATTATCTTCTACCGTTACTTTTATTATTATTTTCTTTAAATTAGTATTTTCTTTAAATCTAAAGGCCTCAGAATTTTCAAAAATAATAACTTGACCTTTTTTTGCTACTATATTTTCCCCATTACCTAAAAAATATTCACAGTCAGTTTCGTTACTATATTCTTGACTCTCCTTTAAAGATTTTTTTAAAGCAATTTCAACTTTCTCTTCCCCCTCTAGGTATACATGAATATCTAAATATCTTCTATGTCCTTGAAAACATTCATCTTTATTCTCAAATTTTGTTTTTAACATATAGATTAATGAATCGCCAATATTATAATAAACATTTTCGCATATATTTTTACTATTTTCTATCGCTTCTTGGCATCTTATCCATTTTTTTCCCACTCTAAATTTATCTTTAAATTCTTCTATACTATTTAATAATATCAATTTATGCCCCCTTAAAATTTAAATTTTGAAAGTTCTTTTTCTGAAATGTCACCTGAATTAAATGGAAACATAGTAAATTCATAGTTAAATTTATCCATATATACTCTAAAAGTATCTAAAACTTCTGATCCCCACGAATTGGAACCTAAGCCCATAATTTTATAGTCTATATTTAGCGTTATAAAATCTTCTTTTTTTAATTCATCTGTGTGCTGAGCACTATGTATATTTTCTTTTGTATAGTTCCATGTACTAAAATTAAAGCTGTCCTTAGCACTTATATAGAGACCTTTTCCAAAATGATTTTTAAGTGAACACCATCTTATATCTTGTCTATTTCCATTATCTTGTGGAAAAGGATAATTCACGAACATTTTATCCACTGTTGTTTTATAGATTCCAATTATATTCGCACTTTTACTATCTTGATAATTTTCTTCTGGACCACGTCCATAATAAGAGATATTTTGTAAATCTTTATTTAGTCCTAATTCAAAACCTATTTTTGGTATAATATCGTTATATTCACCATATTTTTCTCCACTTAATTGAATATTTAACTGTCCATTTTTATTAATGGTATATCTGTATAGACATCTCATTCCAAAATTGTACACTGGTGGTGCTATTAGAGTTTTTACTTCTATAACTATTTCTTCTGACTTCTCTATAACTTTCATATCTCTAAATTGTTCTTGTAGAATCTGAAGATGATTTGGGAACCAAAGAGCATTATATTCCTGTTTGTGATTATCAATCATTGGTTTAAATAAATTTATCTTAGGAGTATTTTTAATCATCTCTTCTCCATCAACATTCCATGAACTTAATTTTCCATTTAAATTAGAAAATTCCATAAAAAAGTTATATCCAGTTATTTTTAAAATATTATTTTTTTCATTTATTTTTAATGAAACTGCATTTTTATTATCTAAATGTTTTTTTATAATATTTTTATCAGTTAATTTATATTGATAAACTCCTATTTCATGATTAGCTTCACTGAATAAAGTTTTCTTATCTAAAATAACCTTGAAATTAACAAAATATTCACCTCTGATACTTTCATCATAGCTTAATAATATTTCTCTTTTTTCATTTGGAAATACATTTTCAAATTTATAAATTTTTTCAGATATAACTATACCATCTCTCATAATTTCAGTATGAATACTTATCTCATCCATATTTTTATGCCAATATTTATTCTGAACTTCATATGTATTATTATTTATCTTATTTATTTTTATAGGAGATATTACTTGTTTATATTCTTTTAATCCATTACTAGGTTTTTGATCTGAAAAAATTAAGCCGTCCATACAAAAATTATAATTATTTGGATAATCTCCATAATCTCCACCATATTTATAGACTTCTTCCCCTTTAGAATTATGTTCTAATATACCATGGTCACACCATTCCCAAATAAAATGACCTTGAATACTTGGATATTTATAGAATACATTTTGATATTCTTGAAGTCCTCCAGGACCATTCCCCATTGCATGTGCATATTCACAAATTATTCTAGGCTTATTCATTGGATATTCTCCAAAACAATTCATCATTTGTACTCTTGAATACATTGTACTCACTATATCTACAACTTCTGCATCTCTATCTTCTTCGTAATGAATCAATCTAGTATCGTCTAATTCTTTAGCTCTTTTACACATCTCTTTAATATTAATTCCATATCCAGATTCATTTCCTAAAGACCAAATTATTATACTTGGGTGATTTTTTTGTGCTTCTATATGTCGTTCTATTCTTTCTACAAATACATCTCTCCATTTAATATCATCTGTGATAAAGCTTAAATTGCCAATATTTGCAAAACCATGAGTCTCTACATCAGTTTCTGCAATTACATATAGTCCATATCTATCACATAATTCATAAAATCTAGGATCATTTGGATAATGAGCAGTTCTCACGGAATTTATATTATGTTGCTTCATTAAAATAATATCTTTTTCTGCTCTTTCAATGTTAATTGCTCTTCCACTTATATGGTCATTATCATGTCTATTTACACCATGAAGCATTACATATTCATTATTTACATAAAAAATCCCATCTTTTATTTTTATATCTCTAAATCCTATTTTTTGAGGTATTATTTCTATAATTTTATCATTTTCATCTAAAACTTCCAAGATAAAATCATATAAATATGGTGTTTCAGCTGTCCATTTTTTAGGATTTTCAACTTTTTGACTCAATTTTATATCTAAATTTTTAGATAGTTCAGTTTCATTCTTTTCACCTTGAAATATAATTGATTCCTTATCATAAAGTGTATACTTCAGTTTTATTTTAGATGATTTTATATTTAAATTCTCTAAATAAATATCAAAATTTAATTTAGCATTTATATAATTTTCATCTAATTCTGTTATAATTTTATAGTCATAAACATGTACTTTTTCTTTCCCCATTACATATACATCTCTAAATATTCCAGCTGTCCACCACATATCTTGGTCTTCAATATATGTTGAGTCTGCCCATTGTAATACTTTTACTGAAATTAAATTTTCACCTATTTTTGAAAATTTAGTAATATCAAATTCACTTGAAAGACGACTCCCTTTATTAAATCCTACATAATTTCCATTTATATAAACTTCAAAATATGTTTCAACACCATCAAATTTTACTATTATTTGTTTTTCTTCCCATGCCTCACTTAAATTAAATGTTCTTTGGTAAGCTCCTGTTGGGTTATCAGTAGGAACATAAGGAATATCAATTGGAAATGGAAAACCTTCATCTGTATACTGTAAATTTCCGTGACCTTCAAATTGCCACATATTAGGAACATTTATTTTAGAATAACTGTCCTGTAAAACTGAATAAAACTCTTCTGGCACCATTTTTGGGTTTTCATAAAATTTAAAATTCCATTTTCCTCCTAATAGTAAAAAATTTGAAGATCTCCCTCTATTGAAACTTCTTGCATTTTTCAAGTTATCATATGAAAAAAAATAACTTCTAGGTTTCATTTTATTTTCATTTGTCACATTAAAGTTTTCCCATTTGTTCATATATTGTTTATTCCCCCTGTTTTTAGTCTAAATTAACCTGTTAACGACATAATATATCATTTTACAAACTGAGTCAACTTTTTTTAGTTAATATTTAGTAAAAAATATACTTATTTTTTATAATTTTAAAAATTCATATTCTAAATTTATTATGATATGATATAATATAAATAAATTTTTTGGAGGATAATCATATGGCCACACTCAAAGAAATCGCTAACCTAGCTAAACTTTCCACAACAACTATTTCCAGAATTTTAAATAATGATTCGTCTCTCTCAGTAAAAGAAGAAACACGAAACAAAGTTTTAGAGATTGCTGAAAGATTAGAATATAAAGGTATTTCAACAAAAAAAATAATAAAAAAATATAATTTTACTATTTTAACAAACTATACCAAAGAATTAGAATTTTCTGATCCTTATTATCTTTCTATTCGTTTTTCTATAGAACAAGAATGTAAAGATAATTTTATAACTTATAATAAAATATATAATAATGAAATTTCAAATATTCCCATTGATACTCACGGTATAATAGCTCTAGGTCAATTTTCTCAAAAAGATATTACTCACTTAAAAAAAATAACGCCTAATCTAGTATTTGTAGATTCTTATGTTGATGGTATTGACTCTGTTATAGTTGATTTAAAAGAGATTTCAAAAATTATTTTAGAATATTTTATAACGTGTGATTATAAAAAAATAGGTTTTATTGGAGGAAAGGATTTTTCTCAAATAATCGATGAAAGGGAGAAAATTGTTTTAGAATATGCCCAAAGTAAAGATATAATTTCTTTAGATGATATTTATATAGGAGATTTTTCTAGCCTTTCTGGCTACAAATTAACTAAAAAAATGTTAGCTAAAGAGTCTTATCCTCAAGCTATTTTTTTAGCAAATGACACAATTGCTATTGGAGTATTAAAGGCTCTTAATGAAGCTAAAATTTCTATTCCAAAAGATATTGCTCTTATTAGTATAAATGATATCCCTGCTTCAACTTTCACTTTCCCTGCTCTTTCCACTGTAAAAATTTATACAGATTTAATGGGTAGTCAAAGTGTTAAACTCCTTGTTGATAAAATCTCTACTGAACGTAAATTACCTATTAAAATTATTATTCCTTTTTCTTTAGTTTTAAGAGAAACTACTTTTTAAAATAAAAATAACTCTAATTTAGAACTTATCTTAGAGTTATTTTACCTTTTTTCTATTGCAACAATATTTTATTTATAAGAACAACAATAATCAGCAAAATTTTCAACTATTACTTTAAATTTAGAATTAGCTGGAACTATAAAGTTTTGTCCTTCTTTAAAAGTTTCAAACTTTTCTCTATTTTCAAGTTTTATTTTCATTTCGCCATTCAAAACTTCCATTAATTCCTCTACCCCAGCAGCGAACTCATACTCACCCTTCATCATAAATCCTAAAGTTTTCTTTTCACCATTTTCTAAAATAATTGTTCTGCTACTTACCCTACCATCAAAATAAACATTAGCTTTTTTTACAACTGACTTAACATTTATGAACATTTATATCCTCCAAATTTACATTTTTTTTGCTTTTTCAACACAATCATTCATAGCTTCTATAATACTACTTCTAAATCCTGTTTTTTCAAGACTTCTAACAGCTTCAATAGTAGTTCCACCTGGAGAACAAACCATATCCTTTAATTGACCTGGATGCATTCCTGTTTCTAATAACATTTTAGCACTTCCTAATAATGCCTGTGCAGCAAATATATAAGCTTTATCTCTTGGCATTCCATGAATAACTGCAGCATCTGCCATAGCTTCTATCATAATAAAAACATATGCAGGAGAACTTCCACTTACAGCAATAACAGAGTTAATCATGTACTCACTTACTACTTCAACCTTTCCGCACCCTTTTAAAAGAGATGAAACATATTCTAACTCATTCTCTGTTATTAAATTATTTTTACAAAGAGCCGTCATTCCTTCTCCAACCATAGCTGGAGTATTTGGCATTGTTCTAATTATTTTAACTGGAATTTTAAATTCTTTTTCTAATTTTTCAAGAGTATGTCCTGGTGCTAATGTTACTATGATAATTTCTCTATTTTTTTCTTTCTCTTCAGCTATGATAGGAGCTATTTCTTCTATAACAGAATTATAAAACTGAGGTTTAATTGCTAAAAAAATTATATCTGCTTCTCTTACTATCTCTTTATTATCCAGTGTAGTATTTATTTTCAATTCTTTCTTAGCTTTTTCTAATCCCTCTTTATAGCTGTCAGAAGCTATAATGCTATCTGAACTTATTACTTTAGATGATATCATCCCACTAATTAAGGCTTTTGCCATATTTCCACAACCAATAAATCCTACTCTCATTTTTTTCTCCTTGAAATTTTATCTTTATATTTAATTAAAATCTTGTTCTGTTCTATCTATTATTTCATCTTGTAGAGCTTTGCTTAAATTTCTAAAATGATCACTATATCCTGCAACTCTTACTATTAAATCCTTATAATCATTTGGATTTTTTTGTGCTTCAATAAGAACAGAACGATCTATAACATTAAATTGAATATGATGACCATCTAAATTAAAATAAGATCTCACTAAATTTGCCATATGTAGAAGCCCCTCTTCACCTGCCACAACATTAGGTGTGAATTTTTGATTCAATAATGTTCCACCAGTACTTAGATGGTCCATTTTAGATGCTGATTTTATTACAGCAGTAGGACCTTTTGTATCAGCTCCTTTTTCTGGTGAAATCCCTTCTGAAACAGGTTTGTGAGCAAGTCTACCATTTGCACTTGCCATCATTACCTCACCAAAATATACATGACAAGTAGTTGGTAGCATATTTATTCTATAAGTTCCACCTTTCATATTCGGTTTTCCAGTTACCGAAGAACGGAAATATCCAAACACTTCTTTCATAATATTATCAGCATAATCATCATCATTTCCGTATTTAGGAGTTCTATTTCTTACTAAATTTAATAAAATAGGGTCTTCTTCAAAATTATTTTCCATTGCTTTTAATAAATTTCCCATTGTAAATTTCTTCTTATCAAAAACATTATATTTTATAGCAGATAATGAATCAGTAATTGTTCCTATTCCAACTCCTTGTAAGTAATTAATATTATATCTAGCTCCACCTGAATTATAATCCATTCCATTTGTTATACAGTCATTAGTAATAACCGAAAGAAATGGTACTGGCATATATTCTGCATAAATCTTCTCAATTATATTACTACCTTCTAATTTTATATTAACAAAATGTAAAACTTGTTTTTTATAAGCTTCAAATAATTCTTCATATGATTTAAAGTCTTTAGCATGCCCTAACTTTAATCCTAATTGTTTTTTACTTACATTGTCATAGCCATCATAAAGAGTTAATTCTAGTATTTTTGGTAAGTTAAAATATCCAGTTAAAATATAAGCTTCATTTCCAAAAGCACCTGTTTCAACACAACCACTTGTTCCACCCAATCTTGCATCTTCTATTGTTTTCCCTGCATTTAATAACTCTTGAATTATAGCTTCTGTATTATAAAAAGCTGGTTGGCCCCATCCCTCTCTAGAAATAGCACAAGCTTTTTTTAAAAAATCAATAGAAGTTTTTCTACTAATTTGGACATTTGAGCTAGGCTGTAAAAGCTTCATTTCATCTGTACACTCCAATATAAGATAACTTACATCATTAACTCCATCTTGTCCATCTGGAGTTATTCCACCTGTATTGATATTAGCAAAGTCAGTATAAGTACTACTTTCTTTTAAAGTTATCCCTACTTTCGGTGGAGCAGGTTGATTATTGAATTTAATCCATAGTAATTCTAAAAGTTCTTTTGCTTTATATTCATCTAAAATCCCTTTTTCACAATCCTTTTTATAGAATGGATTTAAGTGTTGGTCTAAACGTCCAGGACTATAAGCATCCCAAGGATTTAGCTCAGTTGTTACTCCTAAATGTACAAACCAGTACATTTGTATTGCTTGCCAATATGTTTCAGGTTTATTTGCTGGAACAACTTTACAATTTTCAGCTATTTGTAAAAGTTCTTTTTTTCTTTCTAAATTAAGTTCTTTCTCAGCTAGTTCCTTTGCATAATTAGAGTATCTTTCCCCTAATTTAATTATGGCATCACAAGAAATACTCATAGCTTTCAGCTGTTCCTTTTTATTCAATGCTTCTCTATCATTAAGAAAATCTAATTTAGAAATAGCTGTTTCTATCTCTTCTTTATGTTGTAAAAATCCTTTTTCATATATTTTTCCAGAACCAACAGTATGTCCAGGTCCTCTTTGCTCCATAAATTCTGTAAATATCCCATTTCCATAAGCTTCCTTCCACTCTAAAGACATAGAATTTATAATTTTATTTCTAATTGATCTTTTTTCCCAGTATGGTATAATTTTTTCTTCTTGTAATTTCAAATCTTCTTCTGTAACTTTAAAACCAATAAGTTCTCTGCTATTCATAATTCTCATATCTTCCAATGTATGACAACATAATTCTGGAAATGTCGGTGAAGATTGTGGAGAACCACCTTTTTCTCCTACTATTAATTCCCCTTCATTTATACATAAAACTTTGTTTTCCATAAAATGTTTAAATGCAAGTGCTCTTAAAACAGGAATAGAAACACTCCCTTCGTATTCTAAATACGCGTCTGTCATAAGATTAGCTCTCTCCATATATATGTGAGCAGCTGTTTCAACACTTTGTTTTCTTAAATTTTTAACTCTTTCATTAATTCCACGTAACTCCATAAATTAACCCCCTATTTTTACATCATTAAATCCATTTTCTATAAAATATTTTTTTATTTTTTCCAATCGTTCATCACTTGGTCTAAATAAATTTTTACCTAAATATTCCATATCTAATCTTTCATACTTATCTGAACCTATTTTATGATATGGTAAAATATTAATTTTAGTTACGTTTATATTGTTTTTCAAATAGTTAATAATATCCATTATAGAATTATCATCATCATTCACATTACCTATAATTGGAATTCTAATATTTATTTTTGCCTTTAAATCACTAATTAATTTTAAATTTTTTAAAATTAATTCATTCCCTTTCCCCATATATAATTTATGTTTTTCCCAATCTATTAATTTTATATCATATAAAAATACATCTGTATAAGGGAGTACAATTTCATAGTTTTTAGTATTAGCATGACCACAAGTATCAATGGCTACATTGTATCCTCTTTTTTTTAATTTTTTCAAAAGTTCTTCTATAAAATCCATATTCTGAGTCATAACTTCACCCCCAGATAATGTTACTCCTCCATAAGTTTCATCATAAAATATTCTATCTTTTTCTATCTCTTCTATCAGTTGTGAGACAGTGTATCTTTTTCCAACTAATTCTCTTGCATTAGAAGCACAATTATCTACACAAATCTCACATTTTTTACATTTTTCTCTGTTTGTTTTTATTTTTCTTTCATCTTGTTCAATAGCATGTTCTGGACAAGTATTCAAACAGACCATACATTGTTTACAAATTTCAGCATTATACATAAATTCTCTCTCATAACTTTGACTTTCTGGATTATGACACCATATACATGATAATAAACAACCTTTAAAAAAAATCGTTGTTCTTATTCCTGGTCCATCATGAATTGAATATTTTTGAATATTAAGAATATAAGGCAAATTCATAAGTCTATCTCCTAATTAAATATCTTCAAAATAATTTTAATTTAAAAATATAACGGTCTTTATGTACTCTAGTAGTTTTAATAGTGAACATTTAACTCTTTCTTAAGTATACTATTTTTTTTTATAAAAATAAATAATATCTTTATAAACTAAAAACATAAAGAGGTGATAAAAATAAATTTTATTTCCTCTTTATGTTTTTTAATTTGATTTTAAAAAAGACTCTATTTTTTCTAAAAATCTAATTCCATATTTTTTTAATTTTATTTCTCCAACACCGGATACTTTTAATAAATCTTCTTGATTACTAGGTTCTTTTTCACTCATTTCCTTTAATGTTTTATCTGAAAAAATCATATATGGTGGTAAATTTTCTTCTTCTGCTATTATTTTTCTAATTTTCTTAAGTTCTTCAAACAATTGCATATTTTCTTGAAAAACTCTTTTTTCTATTTTCTCTACTTTCCTAAAAATTTCTTTTTTTTCTTTAATAAATTCTTTTCCCTTTTTTGTTAAAATAACTATTGGATATTCACCAGTTGTTATTTCTAAGTATCCATCTCCTACCAATAAATCCATAAGAGCTCTGATTTCTTTTTGAGTATACTCTTTCAATATACCATAGGTTGTTTGGGTATTTAGTTTAAATTTTAATATACTTGCATTTTTAGACCCTGCGAGGACAGATACAATAGTATTTATACCATAACGTTCCTTAGTTCTTCCTATACAAGATATTATTTTTTGGGACTCTATTGTTATATTTTCTTCTATCCTAGTATCTAAACAACTACTACAATTTCCACAATTTTCAACAGATAATTCTCCAAAATATTCCAAAACATAAGACCTTATGCATTTTGAAGTATGAGCATAATTTATCACAGTACTTAGTTTTTCATATTTCCCTTTTATTATTTCTGAACTTGCCCCAAATTGATTATTTTCTATAAAAAATCTTTGAGTTTTTATATCCTTTGGATTAAATATTAGAATACATGTTGAAGATAGCCCGTCTCTTCCTGCTCTTCCTGCTTCTTGATAATAACTTTCCAAATCTTTGGTTAAATTACTATGTATTACAAATCTCACATTGGATTTATCTATACCCATTCCAAAAGCATTTGTAGCTACCATTATCTCAATATTATCCTTTATAAATTCCTCTTGATTTTCGTTCCTTTCTTTGTCTGACATTCCAGCATGATATCTCCCAATTTTATATCTTTTAGAAAGTTCGCCATATAAACTATCAACTTCTTTTCTAGTTGCACAATAAATGATTCCAGATTCTCCAGTATGTTCTTTTAAATATTCTTTTATATAGCTTGTTGAATTTACACCTTTAACTACAATATATTTCAAATTAGGTCTGTCAAAACCAGTTATAAAAACATTAGGTTTTATTTTAAGCATATATATTATATCTTCCCTAACTTCTGGTGTTGCTGTTGCTGTGAAAGCACTTATTATAGGTTTTTTTTTCAATTGCCATATAAATTTTATTATATTTAAATAACTGCTTCTAAAATCATGTCCCCATTGTGATACACAATGAGCTTCATCTATTGATATTTGAGATATATTTAGATTGTTTATCTCATATATAAATTCTTCATTTTCAAGTCTTTCAGGAGCTACATAAACTATTTTATAAATTCCTAATTTTAAATTTCTATAAATTTTATTATATTCTTTGGAACTTAAACTACTATTTATATATGCACTAGGTATCCCTAAGTCATTTAAAGCATCCACTTGGTCTTTCATAAGGGAGATAAGTGGTGATACCACCAAAGTTATACCCTCTAAAAGCAATGCTGGAATTTGATAACATACTGATTTTCCACCTCCAGTTGGCATAATTCCAACAGTGTCATTTCCATCTAAAATACTATCTATTATTTCTTCCTGACCAGGTCTAAAACTAGTATATCCATAATATTTCTTCAATATCTTAATTTTATCCATATTTCTCCTATTTTTATCTTAATTTAATAAATTTAACAACTATCAAATTTATTATAACATATTTTACATTTATAGAAAATCAAATAAATAAATTAGTAGTTGAATATATTTAATTTGACATACTATAAAAATCATGTTATAATAATTAATAGTCATAGAGAAATGACCGAGGCATAAAAATAAGAGTTTCCATATTTAAATAAAAAAGACACCAGACGGTTTGTCAATTATGTTAAAAATTTGAAAGTTTTATCAAAGTATGCCGGAAAAATGTTCACTATTTTGGTGAATGGCGATTTGATAAGTAGCTTTACAGATTTTTTATAATTAAAGCAACCAGACGGTTTGCAGACTTTGTGGGAATTTACTACCAAAAAGAGAGAACATTATGAGCGACACTAGACAGTCGCTCTTTTTTTTATAAAAAAATACAAATAGAACCTTTAGGATTTAAACATTTATTACATGAAATACATTTAGAAACTTTCTCTGAATTTACTTCCCACTGTTTTACTAAATCCGCTTCTCTTAAAAGGGGTCTAGCTAATGAGATATATGATATATCACTAATATTTAATATATCTTCTATATTTTTTAAACTACGATGTCCTCCAACCAAGGAAATTGGTGTAGATATTTCTTTCGCTATTTTCATACCAAATTCTTTAAAATATGCCTCTTTTTCCACTGTATTTATTTTAGTTCTAATTACCCCTTCATTTATTCTTGAAGTTGCATTTCCACCACTTATCTCAATGAGATCAATTCCTTCCTCTGAAAGCTTTTTACAGACCCAAAACATCTCCTCTTGTGTAGCTCCCATATCCATAAAATCTTCACAATTAATTTTTATGAAAATTGGAAACTCTCCAACTTTTGCTCTTAAAGCCCTATATATTTCAAAAAGAAATCTCGATCTATTTTCTATATTCCCTCCATATTCATCTGTTCTTTTATTATAAAATGGATTCATAAATTGACTGATTAAATATCCATGAGCTCCGTGAAGTTGAACTGCATCAAAATTTGCCTCTTTAGCTCTTCTCCCTGCTTCTGAAAAAGCTTCTACCAATACTTTTATTTCCTCTTTGGATAACTCTTCTGCAATTTGTTTTGTCATTGGATTTGTATGTGCAGATGGCCCTACTACTTTTTTACTTATTCCAGGTCTACCTTGAGAACCTCCTACAACTATTTGTAGCACTATATTGGTTTCATTCTCATGAGCCATTTTCGTTAATTTTGTTAACCCAGGTATGAAACTATCGTCATATACAGAAATCATATTCCCTGCTGGTCTATCGTATTCTATAACAGAGCTAAACCCGGTTATAATAGTTCCTACACCACCAGTAGCAAGTTTTCTATAAAACTCTATTAATTCATCTGTTACATAACCTTTCTCATCTGAAAATCCTTCCCAGATTGCACTTCTTATAGTTCTATTTTTAAATTTCATATTTTTAATTTCTGTTTTATCAAATATATTTTTCATCTTATAGCATCTCCTAATTTTTAAATTATTTCCTTAGATAATTTTTCTAATAACTCTCCATGTATAAGTTCAACTTTTCCTAAATTAGAGTATATTTTTGCTATTTCTACAAACCCTTCCTCCAAAGCTACTTTTTCATATTCTGGATAAATAACTTCATAGGCTTTATATTCACCACTTGATGCCATTGTTAAATTTTCATATGTTGATTTACACATTTTTTTTAGTTCCGCAGTATCAATAGTCGGCTCTTGAAAATTAATATTATTTTCAACCAAACATTTTTTAAAAATTAAACTATGGGCTAATTCTTCATTGGCCAATTTATTTAATTTTTTTGAAATTTCATGATATTTTTCTTTTTTTGCCTGTTCACTAAAAATTCCATATAATATCTTCCCACTAACCTCACCTAAATAAGAGTTCATCAAATTTTTTTCTGTCTTTGTTCCTTTTAATATCATTATAACACCACCTTTTTCATTTTATTTATTGTAACATAATATTTTGCTAATAAATAGAAGGCACTTTTTTCTGAACCTCCCCATACCTAAAGGCAGGGGGTTCTAAAATATTAAATATTCTCATTTCTCTCCAAAGATGAAATGAACTATATTTTTCATTTTAGGCTTTCACTACCAATTGTTCCTCTGAACAAATTAACGATAGTATTACGCCCGATTCAAGACGCTTTTTGTGTTTTCTCAGTTCAGATTCTCTGTTATTTTTATACTCTATTAGTATATCTTGTATACCTCTATATTTTTTAGTTTTTGTGAGTTCGTGATAACTTTTTGCAATTTTAGTTACCAAAGCATTATATATTTTTCTAGCTATTTCAAATCTTTTCTCCAAGATATGTTCTTGATAACCCTCAGTTCTAAGTTTAAATTCTAAAACAAAATTACTCATGTTGCCACCTCACTTTTAGACACCAAAATACATGATATTTACAAGAATAGACTATATTATATATTTGATTTATATTTTATATTTCTATTATATTACTAGACTATCTCTAATGTCAATGATTAAAAAAAATGCTTATATCCCCATAGCTAAAGATAGGGACTCTACGCACTCTTTGGTAATGACTTCAGCTCTTAGAGAGTTAGAAAATGATAAACTTATAATAAGAAAAATATACCCTGAGATTCCCCCTAAAGTTGAATACAGTATTTCAATTTTAGGAAAGGAACTTTTACCTGCCATTTATACCCTTGGTTTATTTGGAAAAAAAATTAGTTCTAATTCAAATTAATCGATATGAAAAAACATCACAAGGAAAATCCTCATGATGTTTTTTCATATTTTTCAAAAATATAATTTACTCCCATTGCAACTAAAACTCCAAAAATTGTAGTTAAAATTCTGTTCCCTGCCCATTCATAGGGATCTCGTCCCAATAAATTTGTTGTTACTGCAAGAAAAACAATAGCTGATATAGTCCAAGAATCTGGTCTTCTTGTTAATTTTACAGAACCCCACATTACAAATGTAACTGCCATTGTCATGGAAAATGTTCTAAAAATATCATTAGAATTTTCACCCCAAAAATATAAAAAAACTAAACCGATAACACCACCAAAAATAGTTCCTATACTTCTATCTATTCCAACTTTGTATACATTTTTTACACTTGGTTGCAAACAAGAAACAGCTGCAATCACAGCATAAAAGCATTGCATTTTTAAAATATTACTTATTATTAATATACAAATAAAGATAGATATTGTAGTTTTAATATTCCTTACTTCTAATTCTGAAAATTTTAACATTTAATTCTCCTAATAATATAAATTATATAGCCAATTGTAATACTAAAAAAAATTAGTAAAACAAAGGCTTTTTGTTGATTTT
>CAMTIW010000006.1 GCA_947072665.1 uncultured Fusobacteriaceae bacterium
CCCGCGACAACCAGTACCACAAACTGGCGCTCTACCAACTGAACTACGATCACCATATAAAAATTTTTAAAAAATTAATGGTGTGACTGAAGGGATTCGAACCCCTGGCCCACGCCTTAGAAGGGCGTTGCTCTATCCAACTGAGCTACAGTCACAAAATTTGGAGCGGGAAACGAGGGTCGAACTCGCGACATTCAGCTTGGAAGGCTGACGCTCTACCAACTGAGCTATTCCCGCAGGTTAAATGGTCGGAATAGCAAGATTCGAACTTGCGGCCCCTTGCTCCCAAGGCAAGTGCGCTACCGGACTGCGCTATATTCCGTTATCTCTTGGAGACATTTATAATAATATCACATATAACAAAATATGTCAAACTTTATTTTTAGAATATTTGATTTTTTTTTTTTTTTAATGTATAATTTAAATATAAAACCTTATATATTAAATTTTTTTGGAGGAACAATCATGTTTTTTAAAAAATCTATTATTACCCTTTTAGCAGGTTTAACTTTAGTTGGTTGTACAAATAATCCATTTTTAGATCCATATAACGGTGGAGTTAATTCTAAAACTGGTGGTTCTTTAGGAGGAGCTGCCTTAGGTGCCCTTGCTGGGCAAGCCATTGGTGGAAATACCAAAGGAACATTAATAGGAGCTGGAATAGGTGCTTTAGCAGGCTTAGGATGGGGTGCTTATAGAGATAGACAAGAACAAGAATTAAGAAGAACACTTCAGAATTCAAATGTTAATGTTACTCGTGAAGGAAATTATCTTAATCTTACATTACCTGGTGGAGTTACTTTCCAAACTAATAGCTCTACTATTTCACCAAATTTTTATGAATCTTTAAATTCTATTGCTTCTGTACTAACTCAATATCCAGAATCTAGAATAAATGTTGCTGGATTCACAGACAATGTAGGTGCTGCTGGATATAATGTTAATCTTTCTCAAAAAAGAGCTGCAAGTGTTGCAAATTATTTAATAAGAAGAGGTGTAGCTTCTGGTAGAATTGCCTCAACTGGTTATGGAGCTTCTAATTTTATAGCTACAAACTCAACTCCAAATGGTCGTTCCATGAATAGAAGAGTAGAAATAAAAATTTTACCTCCTACTAATTATTAATAAATTACAAAAATAGGCTAGATTTTTTTAATCTAGCCTATTTTTTATTCATAAATATGATTTTAAAATTTCAACTTCACCATTTATTTCTACGTCTAATAAAGCGGGAATGAAATAAGTATCTCCTATTTCAATTGGATAATTAACTTCTTTTACTCTTAGAAATCCTTTTCCTGAAAGAATAGAATAAATTTTAAAATTTGAGTTTATTTCATCTTTATATTCGCCATTTATAAAAAGTTTATCTATGGAAAAATATTCTGAACATATTAATTTTTGAATTATACAATCTCCAAATATTAAGTTTTCTCTTTCTTTTTCACCGGTTATTTTAGGTATTTCATTAAAACGTATTACATCTATGGCTTTTTCTATTTGAAGGGGTCTTAATTTCCCATCTACAAGTCTGTCAAAATCATATATTCGATATGTTGTATCAGAATTTTGTTGAGTTTCACAAATCATAATAGAACCTGTTAAACTAGCATGAACCAATCCTGGATTAACATCTATAAAATCACCTTTTTTTACTTTTACTATATTAAAAATTGACTCAAATTCTTTTTTATTAAATTTTTCTAAAAATTGTTCTTTGGAAACTCCCTCTTTTATTCCTAATATTAAAGTTGCATCTTCACTTGCGTCTATAACATACCAAGTTTCCGATTTTCCAAGTTCACCTTCAACTCTCATTGCATATTCATCACTGGGATGAACCTGAACTGATAATTTATCATTTATGTCTAAATATTTTATAAGTAATGGAAATTTATTATTAAATTTTTTATAAATTTCTTCTCCTACTAATTTTTCTTTAAATTCATCTAAAAGTTCTTGAAAACTTTTATTTTTTAATTCTCCATTTTCAACAAAACTCATTCCATTTTTATGACAACTTACTTCCCAAGATTCACCATAATTTTCTGCTGTGGGTAAATTTATATTCAATATCTCTTGAAATTTTCTTCCCCCCCAAACTTTTGTAACTAAATGTTTTTTAAATTTTAATGGATACATATTTCACCTCTCTATTTTTATTTTTGATATTATACATTTTACAATAGAAAAGCTCTCTATACAATAGAGAGCTTTTTTTTAACTTAATTCTTCATATTCTGTTGTGGATTTAGCTACTAATTTATATAAAAGAAGTAGTGCTATTAAGTTTGGAAAAGCCATTAGTCCATTAAATAAATCAGCTAAGTTCCAAATAACTTCAACTTTTGCCATGGAACCTACAAAAATAAATAATACAACTATTATTCTATAGGGTGTTAAACCTTTTGCTCCAACTAAATACTTTATATTGGTTTCTCCAAAATAATACCAACCAATTATAGTAGAAAAAGCAAAGAATAATAAACAAATGGCAATAAACATTCCTCCATGTTTTCCAAGTGCTGAAACAAAAGCAAATTGAGTAAGTTCTATTCCTGTTAATTTTATTTCTTTAGCTTTAACTAAATCTACATTCATTATTATAACCAAAGCAGTACATGTTAATACAACAAAAGTATCTATGAAAACTGTTATTATTGCTACAGCTCCTTGTTGAGCTGGATGTTTTACTTTTGCTACTGCATGTGCATGAGGTGTAGAACCCATACCAGCTTCATTGGAGAATATTCCCCTTGCAACTCCAAATCTAACAGCTTGCTTTATTGTCACACCAAGTGCTCCCCCTAACATGGCTGTAGGATCAAATGCACCAACTACTATCATTTTTAATGCTGGAAAAATATTACCAAAATTAAATAAAACTATTAAAATAGAAGCAACTACATAAAGTCCTGCCATTACAGGTACCACTTTTTCAGCAAAAGATGCTATTCTTTTTACTCCACCAATAAATATAAATCCTGCTAAAACAGCAACTATTCCTCCTACAAAAATAGCGCTAACAGGCAAAACATTTTTAAATGCTACTGCTATTGAATTGGATTGTACAGCATTACCCATAAAAGATAGTGCTAAAACACACGAAATACTAAAACTTCCCGCTAATATTTTACTGAACTTAGTATTTCCAAGACCTTCACTTATATAATAAGCAGGTCCTCCTGTCATTTCTCCTCCAACTTTTCTTTTAAATAACTGTCCTAAAATAGCCTCTGAATAAACAGTAGCCATTCCAAAGAAAGCACTTAACCACATCCAAAAAATTGCTCCTGGTCCACCTGCTGCTATTGCTGTCGCTGCACCTGCCAAGTTTCCTGTTCCTACTTGAGCTGCTATTGCTGTGGCTAGTGATTGATATGAACTCATCCCTTCTGCTCCTGCTGCCTCTCCATTAAATGTTGCACCACTTATTACCCTTTTAAATCCCTCTTTAAATTTTCTAATCTGAATAAATCTCAATTTAATCGTATAGAAAATTCCTGTTCCAAGTAATAAAAATATTAATACTGAATTCCATATTACATCGCTAATATTTTGAACCATTAAATCAAATGAACTCATTAATTTCCCCCTTATTAATTAATATATATAAAAAAAAATTAATCTTATTATACTATTTATTTTTTTTATTGTGAATTAATATTTTGGTTAATTATATTTTTATGAATTTATTTTATTTTAAATTATTCTTAATATATTTATCTATAGCTATAGCTGTTTTCTTTCCAGCTCCCATTGCTAATATAACTGTAGCTGCACCTGAAACTACATCTCCACATGCAAATACTCCTTGTTTATTAGTTCTTCCATCATCATCTGCTATAATATATTTCCATTTATTTACATCTAGTCCCTCTGTTGTTTCTGGAATTAATGAATTAGAACTAGTACCTATAGCCACAATTACTGAATTAACATCCATTATGAACTCTGATCCTTCTATCTCTATAAATTTTGCCCTTCCAGAACTGTCTTTTTCCCCTAGAGCAGTTTTTACACATCTCATTCCTATTACATTTCCTTTTTCATCACCTAGTATCTCTTTTGGTAAAGTTAACTCATCAAAAATTATTCCTTCTTCCTTGGCATGATGTATTTCTTCCAGTCTAGCAGGGAATTCTGAAATTCCTCTTCTATACGCTATATGAGCTTCGGAACCTAATCTTTTAGCTGTTCTAACTGCATCCATTGCAACATTTCCACCACCGATAACAACAACCTTATCACCTAACTTAACAGGTGTTTCATAGTCAGTTAAATAAGCTTTCATAAGATTTACCCTTGTTAAAAATTCATTGGCTGAAAAAACTCCATTTAAATTTTCACCAGGAATTCCCATAAATTTAGGGAGTCCTGCTCCACTGCCTATAAATACTGCATGGAAGCCTTCTTTTTCAAATAGATCATCTATAGTTTTTGTTTTCCCTATAATTATATTCGTTTTAAATTTTACCCCTAATTTTTCAATTTGTTGAATTTCTTTCTGAACTATTTTATCTTTAGGTAGTCTAAATTCTGGGATTCCATAAGTTAATACTCCACCTAATTTATGAAGTGCTTCAAATACTTCAACTTTATATCCTAATTTTGCTAGGTCTCCAGCAACTGTTAAGCCTGCTGGACCACTTCCAATTACAGCAACTTTATATCCATTTGCATCTGGTATTATTACTTCAGATTCTACCCCTAACATATAATCACCTACAAATTTTTCCAGTTTTCCTATGGCTACTGCTTCACCTTTTATTCCAACAATACATCGCTCTTCACATTGTGTTTCTTGAGGACAAACTCTTCCACAAACTGCTGGTAAACTTGTATACTCTTTTAAAATTTTTCCCGCTTCCAATATATTTCCTTTTTTTACCTCTTGTATAAATTTAGGAATATTTATTGAGACAGGACAGCCGTTTACACAGAGAGGTTTCTTACAATTAAGACATCTACTCGCTTCTGCCATAGCTTCTTTTAAACTATAGTTCAAAGTAACTTCTTGAAAATTTTTAGCTCTTTCTTTAGGGTCTTGTTCTTTTATAGGTACTTTTTTAAATCTATCAACTTTTATTTCTTTTTCTTCTTCTTCTTTTTCTTCTTTTTCTTCTTCATGACAACCACAACTTCCTGAATGATGAGTATCTCCTTCTATTTCTTTTAAATACTCTCTTCCTTCTTCTGTTTTATAAAAAGATTGTCTCTTAATAGCTTCTTCAAAATTTACTTTATGTCCATCAAACTCTGGACCATCTACACAGGCAAATTTTACTTCTCCACCAATAGAAACTCTACAAGCCCCACACATTCCAGTTCCATCTATCATAAGAGGGTTTAAACTAACAGTTGTAGGGATATTGTATTCCTTTGTTTTTAAACATACAAATTTCATCATCATCATTGGTCCAATTGCAACAATATGATCATATTGTTTATTTTTATTTTGGATCAAATCATCTATTAAATTAGTTACTAAACCATGAAAACCATAAGAACCATCATCTGTACAAATATATAAATTCTTAGCTACACTTTTTAATTTATCTTCAAATATTAAAATATTTTTATTTTTAGCACCAATAATAACATCTACATCTATCCCTTTTTCTTTCATCCATTTAACTTGTGGATATATAGGTGCTGTTCCTACACCACCAGCTACAAATAAATATTTTTTCTTTTTTAATTCCAAGATGTCTTCATGTAAAAATTCGCTTTCTTGACCCAACGGACCTATTACATCTTGAAAAAAATCTCCTACTTTTAATTCTCCCATTCTTTTAGTGCTTCCACCTATAACAAAAAAAACAATAGTAATACTTCCTCTTTTTTTATCGAAGTCACAAATTGTTAATGGAATTCTTTCTCCTCTTTCATCTAATTTTACTATTAAAAAATTTCCTGGTTTTGCTGATTCTGCAATTTCTTTAGCTTCTACTTCCATTAAACAAATTTCTTTATTTAACCATTCTTTTTTTAGAATTTCAAACATAAGCCCCTCTCTTTATTCTTTTTTTTAATAAAAAAACTAAAGAAAGCTGGATAATAAATCATAGCCTCCTTTAGCTTTTCCATTGTTAATTATTTCCCCTATTCAATACAACCCATTTTTTTTAAAAGAGTTCTAGCTAATTCTTCTTTCTTTTCGTTTACCATAACAATAGGTCCTGTACATCCCATTCCTGCTTCTGCATAAACATCCTGTGACAATAAAAAATTTACAGCATTATCTAATTCCATTATATCTACTCCTGATATTTGAGCAGTTACAACTTCCTTAGCTACTTCTTTAGTTATTTCATTACTACTTACTTTTTCTTGCTTTAAACTTTTTAAAATTTCATCAAAATTTAAATTCTTAAGTTTTTTCTCTTCCTCTTGCACTACTTTGTTTAGTTTTCCTTTTACCATATCTACAGCGTACTCTATTGCACCTTTAATTACATTAGGTCCTGAAGCTCTAGAGATTATAAATATTTTTCTTTCATATCCAAATCCAACTCCTGGTCCATATCCATAGCCTAATACTTCTTCTTTTCCTCCACTATTAAAAGATGAAAAAAGTTTCATTAAAATATTTCCAGTCAAGGAATCTGTAACCACAATATCCGTACTTCCTAATATTAAATCATTTCCTCTTAAGACAACACCTTTATCACTTCTTTGAGATTCTCCAAAGGATAAATCATAATTTTTATCTTTTAATTTTTTTAATTGTTTCTCAACTTCTCTAGCTCCATCAACATTTAAAATACCTATGGTAGGTTTAGCTATTCCCGAAACTTTTGCTACTATATTTCCATAAATGGCATTTTTTATCATCCCTTCCACTCTATTAGTAGAAGTAGTTCCTGTTGTATTTGCTATGAACATAGGTTTTCCTGTGGGAGTTATAACTTTTCCTACAGTTGATACTCCAATGGGAAAACTATAATGCATAGTTATAACAGCATCTAAAACTTTTGAATCTAAAAGCTCTTCTAATTTATTCTGAGAATCTTGTTCGTTTTCAACCTCTATTAGAGTTAACTCTGTTTGCACCTTAGGACCTATTAAAGTAACTTCTACTCCCAATGACTTAGCTGCATATTCTGCTCCTTCTAAAACATTTTCTATTCCTAATTCACTTCCTAAAAGAGTTACCCCTATATTGATTTTTTTTCCAAAATCTTTTTTTTCTAATTCATCAGCTAAACTTAGAAAGGTCTTACCAATAAATGTTTTTATATTATTATTCATAAGTCCTCCCTATTCTTCTATTAAAAAATTTTTTGCAAATTCTCTCATAGCATTAGCTATCATTTTATTTATTTCTTCTTGAGATATTTCTGTTTTCTTTTCTTCTATTCCATTATTTCTTTCTATAATAACAGAAACTCCGTCGAATAAATTTGTCATTCTTCCCAAGAATAATGAACCTTTTCCAACTACCATAACTCTATTTAATACCCCTTTTGTTAGTTCCTCTATGGCAAAACCACAATAAGGAACTCCTGAAGGAATATGTCCTTGAGTTGGAGCCCATCCTTTCATTCCATGTTGTTCTATGAAATTCTGAATTCCAGTTCTCTCTACCTCTCCTCTTTTTACTCCAATAGCTCCTATCATTTTATAGTTACCCTCTGGAACATCTCCTGCACCTGCTGGTTTAGTTATATCTGAATTTTGCATCTCTACTGAATATTTATCAATATCAGTTACTTTTAATCCAGCTTTATCCAAAGGAGCACTTATTAGAGCTGTTATTACTGCTTGTGGAGAAGAACCAGTTCCAACAGTATGTTTTCCAATAAGGTCTGTTCTTATTATAGGAGAAATACCATCATTTTTAGATATTAAAATTGCAAAAGCTCCTAAAACATCTTCTAATATTGGTAACCCTTTTTTAACGTGATCTTTCCCATTCATTCCTAACTTTGCTGTTGCTCCACCTGCTACTACTACTACATTGTCATAAGTTCCTGCTTTTACAAGGGATGCTGCTGCTATTAATGAATGAACTGGTGCTGCACAGAAACCTCTTATATCACAACCTGTTGCTCCTGTTGCTCCTACCATTTCTGCTATGGATTTGGCGAAGTTTCCACCACCTCTTTGATTTATATCACCACATGCTTCTTCAGAACACTCTATAACATAATCTACAGAATTAGGATCAATATTATTTTTTTGTAATAGGTGTTTAAAAGCCAATACTCCTGAAGCTTTTACAACTAAATTCTCCAATATTGTATGTGAAGATAGATTGATATCTATATCATGTGCTTTTTTTATACAACCTACTAAAATATCATTATAATATAGACCTTCACTAGCGTCATTAAGTACAGAATTTTCTATAATTTCATGAGATGTCCCTTTTAAATTTTTAGTCTCTTCTAAATTTGAAATTGGATTTTTTAAATATTTTTCAAGAGATGTTTCTAAAAACTTTTCCTCTAACATAACTAAATCAAATTTATCACAAATTTTTAAAAGAACAAAAAATTCATCTTCTGGAAGTATTTCTCCATATTTTCCTTCTCTTTGTGGTTTTAATTTCACATCCACCCAACTATCACCTAATTTTTTTAACTCTTCAGGTGTTAGATTCCCTATATATGTTTGATTTGGAGGATAACTAATAACATCTTCATAACTTCTATATGAAGATCTTATATTTTTTAAATAATCAGAATCAGGATTAACTAATTTTTCAGTTGTTTGTGTCGCTCCATTATGTAAAATCATATCAGGTGTATGCACAAGAGCATATCCTACATTTTTTAAAACAGCATAACTCATTTTAAACCCCCTAATTTATTTATGAAAAAAGCTGAAGGTAAGACACTTCTCACCTTACAGCTAATTTTTTATTTTTCAAAAACAGTTTGAGTTTCAACCTCAGTTGTAAGAGCTTTTAGTGCTTTTTCAACTATATGTCTTCTTAATATTTTTTCTTCATCTGCATCTATTAGAGGATTTCCTAATGGATAAGGTATTGCAAAAGCTGGCACAATTCTATTTGCTCCAACTGTTAAAGAGATTGGTACAACAGTGCAAATATGCACTACAGGAATTCCTGTTCTTTCTATTGCTTTTACCATCGTTGCTCCGCAACGAGTACAAGTTCCTCAAGTAGAAGTTAAAATTACTCCATCTACTCCTGCTGCAACTAATTTTTTAGCAAATTCAGTTGCAAATGCATCTGAACTTTTAACAGAAGTTCCATTTCCTACAGTTGTATAATAATAAGGGTATATTTCCCCTATTTTCCCTTCTGCTAACATATCTTTTAATACATCTACTGGAAGTACTCTATTAGGATTTTCATTAACATATGTTGGATCGTAACCACCATGTGCTGTTTCTCCCATATTATCTATTGAGTATTCTCCATACTTTGAAGCTGAAGAAGATTCTATATGATCTGGATTTTTAAGTGGTACAATTCCTCCAGAAGTAACTAGCGCTATTTTAGCTTTAGATAAATCTTTTATTGCTTTTCCAGGTTCAACTCTATCAAATGTTGGCATAGCATATTCAGTTTCAAATACTTGATTAGAAAGTTTTTTTACTAACATATCAACAGCTCTTTCTGCTCCAATTTTTTCAGCAAAATAATTCTCTCTTATTCCTCTTAATATGTATCCTTCTTCTTTTGGGGAACCTATTTTTTCTTTGTTTACTAATTTCTTTGCAAGTTTTGCAATAGAAGGAATAGCTTTTCTCATATCTGCTGCTGAATTTTTTGTTTCCACAATATATAAATCCTTTTTAAACATATCTGCACCTGGATTTTCTATATACATACCAGTTATAACAGGGATATTTAAATTTTCTTCTATGAATTTACAGATAGTAGCACAAGCAACTCCATATCTACCAGCATTAAAAGCTGGACCAGCAATTAATAAATCTGGATTTTCTTCCTTAATTAATTCTAAAATTTTAGCTTTAGCTTCTTCTAAATTTTCATTGAAATATGAGTCACCACAAATGACTGTTGCAACAATCTCACCTTCTTCTCCAAACTCTTTTTCAAGACCTAAACCAGGTCCAATTTTCCCAACTCTTTTTTCTGGTGGAATATGAGCCATTTCCTCTCCACCAATATTAGCAAAAAACTGATTTATATAGTGTACAATTCTTAATTTTGACATTGGATACTCCTTTAGATTTAAGGATTTTTATATCTCATACTTGAGATATATTAAATTAATATAAATGACCTAACCTAGGTCTATTAGAATTTCTATGGATTATTTGGAATTTTACTTAGGCAGTAACAATTTTAAATTATAAATATTTACAATTTTTTCTAACGCTTGTCATTTCTTCAACGATACTTGGTACATCAAGAACCATTTCCATCATGCCAATTTGCTCATCAAAAATTTCTGCATTAACAGAATTTTTAAATTCTTCTTCTAATACATGGTAAACAGTTAATCCTAGTTCCACTCCTGCTAGTACTCCAGCATAAGTTGGATCTCCTATTGTTACTGTTTCTGCTGCTAGACCAGAAGCTTCTGCTTCTGCCGCTCCTAATAAAATTACTATATTTTCAGCACCATACTCTCCTGCCAAAGAGTTGATTCTTTTTTGATTTTCCAAATCCATAGCTCCTGCAGCCGTTCACACAAAGCATTCAGTTGCAGCAAATAATACTTGAACATTTTCTACAGTTTCCACGCAAGCTTTTATTGCTTCTCCAGGAATACCGTCTCTGTCTCCAATGATTATTACTTTTTTATTTTCAAGAATATTCATTTTTACATCCTCCTAATTTTTTTATTTATTATTAAAAACTTTTTGCTGTTAGTTTGTTAAATCCTAACTCATTTGTAGCACCAGTTATTACTTGTATTTCAGCTAAAATACTTCCATCTTCTCTTAAAGAACCATCAAATCCACCTGCAATTTTATCAGTATAACTAACCATTCCTATAATTTTATCCATAGGTGGAAGTAAGATAAGTTCGTTGGCATTTCCCCCACTAACTACTGCATCTGCTAATTTATCAGCATCTGCTAAGGATTGAGAAGAACCGTCTCTTCCTGCATATTCATCAGTTACGATAACTGTTTTTATATTTTTTAATTCAACTTTTTTACAGTTCATAATTAAATCTGTATCTGGATTTCCAAATCCTTCTTGAGATATTACTACTCCATCAAAACCAAAATATTCACAAAGTTTTGCTGTCATATCAGAAGATCTCATTTTATCTGCCAAGAATACATTTTCATTAGTTATTATTACACCCATAAAGTTTATTTCTTTTCCGTGTTTTGCATATAATGATTTTATTATTGGATTATTCAAATGGTGATATGTTGTATTTTTATCACAAGCAGATACGCAGTTTCCACTGATAATTGCTCCATCCATTATTTCTGTAGGATACAAGAAAGTAGGAATAATTTTTTTCCCATCTACTCCATAAACATATGTATCGTGAAGTAATCCTTGAGTTTGCAGCATATAAACATAACCAACCTTTGGTAAATTAGGATACTCTTTTGCCTGTTCAAAAATAGGCTTTGTTTCATAAGTTATAATTTCATCTGGAGTTATTTCTTTTCCTAATTTACCTATGAATTCAGCTGTTTTTAACCCTGCCATTCTAGCAGAATATTCATAATCATACTGTTTTAATCCTTCTATTGGTTCTATTACTAAACATAAATTATTAAGCTTTGAAAAAGGTGTATATTCAGCTCCTACTCCACTCATATCAATAATTCCTTCTTGGAATCCAACTATTTTTCCACAAGTAACTACACCCATATTTTTAAGTGCATGAGTACGTCCTTCTCCTACTGTATCTACCTTAGATAAAATCCCTGGAAATATACCTCCATTTCCTGAAACTTTTACTCTAGGCTCTATAACATCTTTTACAGGTGTTATTCTTGTAGAGTCTCCAGGTTTTGCAATTTCAAGTTTTAAAGATTTTATTTTTTCATCTTCCATAACTAAATTCTCAATATCTTTTTTATTGATAAAAAGAACACCATTCTCTATTTTAGATATCTCACTAAATTGAATATCTTTTATTTTGATTTCTCCAAACTCTAGACGCAATTTACTTCCTCCTCAATCTTTTGGTAGTTAATTTTATAAAGATTTTAATATCATTTTTTCTATATTTTCTATTGTTGCCTCTTCTTTTGTTAATTCATCTTTTTTTACACCATTTTCATATATAAGAATTGTTGGTAATCCTAAAACCTTCTCTCTTATAGCTAATCTTCTTGCTTTAGTAGTATTGAATTTATAAAATTCAAGTTTTCCTTCATAAGATTTAGATAATTCTTCCATATGAGGTAATAAAGCCTTACAAGGTTCACATCCATCACTAAAAAAATCTACCAAAACTAATTTTTTACTTTCAATTACTAATTCATCAAAATTATCTTTTGTTAACTCAATCATTGAATTCATCTCCTTATAAAAAATATTTATATGTAATTAAATTTTGTAACCAATACTTTCAATACCACTATTTATTACTGAATAATCTATTAATTGAAAATCCTCTAATGTTGTTTGTGTATATTTTATAATATTATCATTTTTTTTAAAACTTTTAACCAATTCAATAGAATTTTCAATGTAATTCAATGAGTCAAAGTCTAACCTATCAGTATTTTTACTTATTAATATACTTTTATATGGTGTTTCATTTGGTTTTATGCTACTAGTTAAAGGATGTGATAACAATTTATGCCCTTTATGTACAAAATCTCTGACACTATATAAAAATTCCAAATAAGAACTGTCTTTAAAAAACATTAATTCCATAGTTTTTATCTTGTTTTTTACCAGTGGATTATTAGTTAATAACACTATATTTTTATTATAAAAATCTTTACACTTATCTTTTTCCACTTAAAACACCTCTATAAAATGTATTTTTTAAGTACGTTAAGTTTGTAATTAATTCTAAAAAAACATTTACAAAGCTTATATATCTTTATAATGTTATAACTCTTATTTGCTCAAATGTCAATACTATTTTTTTTTTTATAAAAAAACATTTATCCATAAAAAAAATAAATTTATTTTTTCCTTATAGAAAATTTTTTTTCATGATTTTTTAACAGTGAAATATAAATTTAGTCTTCTGAATATAAATTTTATTCTTTGTATATATCTGCATATTCTCTGGAGAAATATTATTAATATCAGGATAATTTTGGGCTTCAAAACATATTCCTGTGTGAGTTTTCTTCAAATAATTCCCTGTATAAATTACCATTGTTGGTTGATCTGTTACAAATTCTAAATATCTTCCTGAAATTTCATCAAAAAGAATACCGTCGATTTTTTTTTCTTTAGAAAGAATAAAAGCATGATCTATTCCTTTTCCAGCTGTTAAAACTTGCTCTTCTTTAGAGCTAAAAATTTTATTTAGAACCCTTCCATTTCTTAAATCAAAATCTGTTTTTATCACGGAAGATTTTTTTTTAGGTAAAAATTCTTTATCTATTTCTAAGTACTCCTTGGAATTCAATGTTAACTTTTGTTTTGAAATATCTCTTTTCATATTTCCACTTAAATTAAAATAAGAATGATTAGTTAAATTTATATAAGTTTCCCTATCTGGAATTCCACTATAATCAATAAACAATTCATTCTCTTTTAGTATATATTTTATAGTAAATTTTACTTCCCCTGGAAATTTATTTTCCAAATGAGGACTGGTATAATCTAATTTAAGTTCCAACTCTTTTTCTCTTATTTCATAAGTTACTATCCATTTTTTTTTATTTAAAGAATCTATTCCACCATGTAAACAATTATTTTTATCGTTAATTTCTAACAAAAACTTTTTATCCTTTATAAAGAGTTCTCCTTTTTTTATTCTTCCTGCAACTCTTCCTACAGTAGCACCAACATATTCCATGTCATCTTCATATTCTTCCAATGTATCAAAAGATAAAACAATATTCTCTAAATTTCCTTTTTTATCTGGAACTAATATTTTTTTTATTATCCCACCATAATTTAATATTTCTACTTCCATATAATCATTTTTAAGTGTATAAACAAAAATTTCTTCATTTTTTGATGTTTTTCCAAATTCTCTTACAAATATATTCATTTTAAACTCCTATAATTTTCTTGCCCCATCATCTATTTTGGCCACATAAAAATCAGCTCTTAATCCAGTTTTTTTATTATATTTTTCTCCTACATTTTTAATAAACATATCTATTTTTTCATCTTTTACTATACTAACAGTACACCCTCCAAAACCTGCTCCTGTCATTCTAGAACCTATGACTCCATCCTCTTCCCATGATGCTTCTACCAAAGAATCTAATTCTATTCCAGTAACCTCATAATCATTTTTTAAAGACATGTGTGATTCATTCATAAGTTTTCCAAAGCCCTCTATATCCCCTTTATTAAGTTTTTCTATTGCCACTAAAACTCTTTCATTTTCTGATACTACATGTTTTGTTCTTATTATTCCTTCTTCACTTTTAATTTTATTTTTATTTTTATTAAAAGTTTCCATTGTAAGCTCACAAAGATAATCAATCTTCATTCCAGAATCTTTTAAATCTTTTAAAGCATCTTCACAACATTTTCTTCGTGAGTTATATTTAGAATCTCCTAACCCTCTTCTTTTATTGGTATTAGCTATTACAATAGAAGCTCCATCTAATTTTAATGGTGCATATTTATATGCAAGTGTATTACAATCTAAAAGTATTGCATTATCTTTTTTACCCATTCCTATTGAAAATTGATCCATTATCCCACAATTTACTCCTATGAATTGATTCTCTGCTTTTTGACTTATTTTAACAATATCTATCATATCTAAATTCAAATTAAATATATCCTTTATAATTATTCCTGTTAAAACTTCAATGGAAGCTGAAGAAGAAAGTCCTGCACCATTAGGAATATTTCCATAAAATAAAATATCAAAACCATGATTTATTATATGACCTAAATCCTTCATTATTTTCATTACACCTTTAGGATAGTTAGCCCAATCATCATCTTCATTAAAAATAATATTATCCACAAAAAACTCAATGATTCCTTTTTCTTGAAAATTTAGAGAATAAGCCCTCACTTTTTTGTCATTTCTTTTTTTTATAACACCATAAGTTCCAAAATCCAAAGCACATGGAAAAACATAACCACCATTATAATCTATATGTTCTCCTATTAAATTAACTCTACCAGGAGCAAAGAATAATTCTAATCCTCCGTCTTCCATAAATATTTTTTTAAATTCTATAAATAATTTTTCTTTCATTATTATCTCCTAATCTTAAATTTTATAATTCAGATATTGATTTTGTAAATCTAGCAAAACCTTCTTTTCCCTCTTGAGTCCTTTTATAAACTCCAGCATGTTCTAAAACTTTGGAAAATCTAACTCCAATTTCAACTTTTAAAATCTGCTCTATTTCCTCTAATTCAAGATTTTTAATTTCTAAATATTTCTCCTTAATCTCTTTTAGCCATTTTTCATGTTTAATTAATATTTCTTTTTTTTCCGAATCTTTAATTTCACTTTCTTTTTTTATAATTTTCGATAATTCTATTATTTCCTCTTTTAATCTACCCGGCAAAACAGCTACCCCCATAACTTCTATTAGACCTATATTTTCTTTTTTTATATGATGCACCTCTTGATGGGGATGAAATATCCCCATGGGATGTTCTTCTGAGGTTCTATTATTCCTTAGAACTAAATCTATTTCATAACTGTTAGAATCTATTTTTTTTCTGGCAATAGGTGTTATAGTATTATGACTAACTTTTTCTGAACATGCTAATATTTCACATTCTTTATCGCTATATCCCCTCCAAATTTTTAAAATATTATCACTTAGATGAATTAAGTCCTCTTTATTTTTTCCTCTTAATCTTATAACAGACATAGGCCATTTTAATATCCCTGCTTCTATATTTGGATAATTTTTAAATTCAATTTTAGATTCTATTTTAGCTTTTTCCATGGGAAATTTATGATTTCCCCCTTGGAAATGATCATGACTTAATATGGAACCACCAACTATTGGCAAATCAGCATTTGAACCTATAAAATAATTAGGTAAAAAATCTATAAATTCTATAAGTCTTTTAAAAGTATTTTTTTCTATTTTCATTGGTCTATGCTCTTTACAAAAAATTATTGCATGTTCATTATAATATACATATGGTGAATATTGTAAAAACCATTCTTCATTTGTTAATTTTATAGGAATAACTCTAAGATTTTGTCTTGCAGGATGGTTAATTCTACCAAAATAACCTACATTTTCATAACATAGTAAACATTTTGGATATGATGAAGAAGGAGTATTTTTTTCTCTTAATATATCTTTTGGATCTTTTTCTGGTTTAGATAAATTTATAGTAATCTCCATATTTCCATATTCTGTTGGAGAGTTCCAATGTAAATTTTTATTAATTCTATCCATTTTTATATAATTTATTTTTTTAGAAAAATTATAATAATTTTTCGCTGCTTTTTCAGGTGATTCTATATATTTAGACATAAATTTTTCTATTATTATACTGGGAGCAGGAGTTAAGTGTCCCATAATTTCAGTTTCTAAAAGCTCTCTATCTATCATACTATTTTTTATTATTTTTTTCTCCACTGCCCAAAAACTTATATATTCTAAAATTTCATGTATTAAAATTTCATCATTTTTTTTTAAATCTAAGGAATCTTGAAATTCCAAGAGATTTAATGATTTTAAAATTAAATTTTGAACAACTATTTTATCGTACTTATTTATTAAATTATTGTCCTCACCATACTTTAATAAAAGACCTATAGCTTCATATATTTTTCCCATAATTCTACTCCTTTTAATTCTTATATAGCTTTATATTTTAAAATTTTAATATTTTTTTCAATAATTTTTCATCTGTAAATATATTATAATTTACCAAGGCCACGGCTGAATAAATACCTATATTTTCTTGGAACTTTGATTTTATTATTTCACATTTTTGCTCTTCTAAAACTACTTCTCCAACATTTTTTATTAATTTTTTTAACATAATTTTTTCTTTGAAAAGTTCTCCCACTATCATTATTTTTTCTGGATTAATAATAGAAATTATCATATCAATTCCAATTGTCATTTTTTTTATAACTTCATCTATAACTTTTAAAACTTCTAGATTTTTACTCTTTATATTTTCAATTATCCAAGCCATATTTATATGCCCTTCATTTGGAAAAATAATTTTTAATTTATTAATTAAAGATAGAGTTGATATCTCAGATTCAAAACAACCATACCTTCCACATGAACATCTTTGATTACTATTTTTATCTATAACAATATGACCAATTTCTCCAGAAATAAATCCACTACCGTAATATAAAATATCATTAATATATAAACTACAGCCTATTCCTTCACTAATATTTAAAACAACAAAATCTTTATTCTTTTTACAGTTTCCAAATATTTTTTCAGCCAATGCCATGGCTCTTACATCATTTTCAACAACTACTGGAATATTAAATTTTTCTTCATAATATTTTTTTAAATTTAAATTTTTCCAATTATAGTGTGGTGAAAATATTGAAATTCCATTTTGTGAATCCACTAATCCATTTAAAACAAAAGATATAATTTTAATTTTGGGATTTTCTTTTAATAATTTTTCTATATTTTTTTCCAATATAACAAAAATATTCATTTTTTCATCAATATTTATTATATTGGATCTAAAATTTTTTCCGTTTATATCAGAAATAGATAATTCAATTGATTTGGGTGCTAAATTTACACCTAAAATTTCTCCTATTTTTTTTTCATTAAGACCCAATATAATTGGTTTTCTTCCCCCGGTTGATTCTGCATAAGTTTTTTCTTTAATAAGCTTTAATTCTATTAATTCATTTACAATTTTAGTTATTCCTGCAGTTGTAAAATCTAACTCTTTTGCTAAATCTTTTTTTGTAATCCCGTCACAGTTAATAATTACTTTCATTATTTTTTGGAAAAAATTTATTTTTCTCACGCTATTCTCTCCTAAAAATTTGATTTCCGTTTATACTAAAATACTTTTATTTCCCCTTAAAGTCAATTTTTATTTATACTTATTAAACAAAGTTTAATAAGTATAACAAGGATTTTTATTAATTTTTTAATATAAATCAATAGATATATTCATTATAGCAATAATAATAAAAAAAATCATTCTTTATTATAAATTTCAATAAATTTTATAACTAAAAAGTGTCTTTTTAGTTAATTATATTCTTTTTTTGGCTTTAAACAGTTGACATAGTACATACTTTTAAATTATAATGATATCATAATTATTATTTAATATCATTAGCTATTTGAAGTTATATCAAATTTATTTAGGGGGAATTTTTATGAAAAAATTAACACTTTTTGCTCTTTTTACTACACTTTTACTCTCTGGTTGTGGAGAAAAGAAAACTGAAGAAAAAGTAAATGAAGCAGCTTCTCAAACTCCAAATATTACTAAATTAGGATTCACTATCTACAAATATGATGATAATTTTATGGCAACAGTTAGACAAGCTATTGAAAAAAATGCAGTAACTCATGATAATATTGAACTTTTAATGAATGACTCACAAAATGACCAATCTAAACAAAATGACCAAGTTGATGTTATGCTTTCTAAGGGTGTACAAGGACTAGCGATTAATTTAGTAGATCCAGCATCTGCTTCTACTATTATATCCAAAGCTAAATCAGAAAATATTCCAATTGTTTTCTTTAATAAAGAACCATCTAAAGCAGATTTAAACTCTTACGAGAAAGCTTATTACGTAGGAACAGATTCCAAAGAATCTGGAATTATTCAAGGAGAATTAATTCAAAAGCACTGGAATTTAAATCCTGAATGGGACTTGAATAAAGATGGTATTGTACAATATGTTTTACTTAAAGGGGAACCTGGACATCCAGATGCAGAAGACAGAACAGTCTACGTAATAAAAACTTTAAATGAAAAAGGGATTCCAACAGAAGAATTGCATTTGGATACAGCTATGTGGGATACAGCGCAAGCTAAAGATAAAACTGAAGCTTGGGTATCAGGACCAAATGGAAATAAAATTGAGATGGTTATTAGTAATAATGATTCCATGGCAATGGGTGCTTATGAAGCTCTTAAAGCCAATGGAAAACCTAATATTCCTATATTTGGAATAGATGCTCTTGCAGAAGCTCTTAGTATGGTTGAAAAAAATGAAATGGCAGGAACAGTTCTTAATGATGGAGATAATCAAGCTAAAGCTACTCTTGATTTAATTGTAAATCTTACCAATAATAAACCAGCTACAGAGGGAACTCAATGGAAAATGGTAGAAAAAGTGGTAAGAGTTCCATATGTTGCAATTGACAAAGATAACTTAAAAGATTTTAAAAAATAAAATCATTATACAAAAGGGGATGATAATCATGAAATCCCCTTTTCTAATATTAGATAAATCTTTTTATCTTAAATTAAAAGGAGTTTTATTATGAATATTAAAAATGAATTTCTTCTAGAAATGAACTCTATCTCTAAAGAGTTTCCTGGAGTAAAGGCTTTAGATAAAGTAAATTTAAAAATAAGGCCTCATTCTATACATGCTCTTATGGGGGAGAATGGAGCTGGAAAATCTACTCTTATGAAATGTCTTTTTGGAATTTATGAGAAAGATGAGGGAGATATTATTTTTTTAGGAAATCATGTTAATTTTAAATCTTCAAAAGATGCTTTGGATAATGGTGTTTCCATGGTCCATCAGGAATTAAATTTAGTTACTCAAAGAAGTGTTATGGACAATATGTGGCTAGGTAGATATCCTAAGAAAAATTTTTTTATTGATCAAAATAAAATGTATGAAGATTGTAAAAAAATTTTTGAAGAATTAGAAATAGATATAAATCCTAAAGAAAAAGTTGCTTCCCTTTCAATCTCTCAAATGCAAATGATTGAAATTGCAAAAGCTTTCTCGTATAATGCTAAAATAATAGTTATGGACGAACCTACTTCTTCTCTTACCGAAAAAGAAGTAGGGCATCTTTTTAAAATTATAAACAAATTAAAAGATAAAGGCTGTGGAATAGTTTATATATCTCATAAAATGGAAGAGATTACTGCCTTATGTGATGAAATTACAATTTTGAGAGATGGTCAATGGGTTACCACTAAATCTTTGGAAGGAATCACAACAGATCAAATTATATCTCTCATGGTAGGTAGAGAATTAACACAAAGATTTCCTATTAAAACTAATAAACCTGGGGAAATTATTTTAGAAATAAATAATCTAACATCTAAAGCTCAACCATCTATACAGAATATAAATTTTCAATTAAAAAAAGGAGAAATACTTGGTGTTGCTGGTTTAGTCGGTTCTAAAAGAACAGATGTGGTTGAAACTATTTTTGGTATCAGGGAAAAAAGTGAAGGAGCTATTTTTTTACATGAAAAGAAAATAAATATTAAAAATAGCTATGATGCAATTCAACATGGATTTGCTTTGGTTACAGAAGAAAGAAGAGTTACAGGAATCTACTCTAATTTAGATATAACGTTTAATTCTCTTATAACTAATATGAATTCATATATAAATAAATTTCATCTTCTAAATTCTAAATTCATGAATAAAGATACCAATTGGGTTATTGAATCTATGAATGTTAAAACTCCTAGTCACAAAACATCTATTGGTAGTTTATCTGGTGGGAACCAACAAAAAGTTATTATTGGACGATGGTTATTAACCAAACCTGAAATTTTAATGCTAGATGAACCTACACGGGGAATTGATGTTGGAGCTAAATTTGAAATATATCAACTTATGTTAAATTTAGCCAATGAAAATAAAGGAATAATAATGATTTCTTCTGAAATGCCTGAACTTTTAGGGATAACAGACAGAATTCTTGTTATGAGTAATGGTAAAGTTGCAGGTATTGTTAATACAAGTGCTACAACTCAAGAGGAAATATTAAGACTTTCAGCTTTATATTTATAAAATTTTTAGGAGGAAATTCCATGGAACAAACTGGAAAAAAGATAAAAACATGGCTTAAAGAAGGAGGAATTTATTTAGTTTTAGCACTTCTTTTATTTGTTATAATTATAAAAGAGCCTTCTTTTCTAAGTATTAGAAATTTTAGAAATATTCTCACACAATCTTCTGTAAGATTAATTATTGCTCTTGGTGTAGCAGGACTTATAGTTACACAGGGAACAGACCTTTCTGCCGGAAGACAAGTTGGTTTATCTGCAGTAATATCTGCTACTTTATTACAAAATATCACTAATACAAATAAAGTTTTCAAAAGTTTAGGGAATATTCCTATTCCTCTAGTTATCTTATTTATTTGTCTCATAGGTGCTATTATTGGACTTATGAATGGTTTTATTGTAGCACAACTCAATGTTACTCCCTTTATAGCAACACTTGGAACTATGATAGTAATTTATGGAATAAACTCTCTTTATTTTGATTATGTAGGAGCACAACCTATAGCTGGGTTCGATCCTAGATATTCTAATTTTGCTCAAGGTTCTTTTAATATTCTGGGATTTCAACTCCCATATCTAATTTTATATGCTCTTATTGCTGTTATTATTGTTTGGATTATTTGGAATAAAACAACATTTGGTAAAAATATCTTTGCTATTGGTGGAAATCCTGAAGCTGCAAAAGTTTCTGGAGTAAATGTCAAAAAAAATCTAATTGCAATTTATGCTATGTCTGGTATTTTTTATGCCTTTGCAGGACTTTTAGAAGCAGGTAGAGTTGGAAGTGCTACAAATAACCTTGGAAATATGTATGAACTAGATGCAATTGCTGCTTGTGTTGTGGGAGGTGTCTCTTTTAGTGGTGGGGTAGGAAGTGTTCCTGGTGTAGTTACTGGTGTTATTATTTTTACAGTAATTAACTATGGTCTAACTTATATAGGAGTCAATCCTTATTGGCAATATATTATTAAAGGTATTATTATTATAATGGCAGTAGCTTTAGATACTATGAAATATACTAAAAAGAAATAAATAAAAATGAAAGAGAAATCAAATGATTTTTCTTTCATTTTTTATTTATTTTATTCATTTTTCATTTTTAAATATCTTTTACATTGTTGTTCTGTATTATACCCCAAAAGTACACCTAATATAAAGTCTTCCTCTGGTGTATATTTTTTTAATGAACCTTTACTAAATTTTTTTAAAACCTCTATTGGCTCTTTGGTTCCAAAAAAAATATTCACATATTTTTCTTTTAATTCTTCCACTAAAAATTCATAATTACATTTCTCTAATCTATCTTTAACAATTTCTATATTATCCGAGGTAGTTGTAAGGAGAGCAAGATTTCTAAGACCTTTATTCAATTCATAAATCATATGAAAAAATACAGCTAATTCCTTCCCTTTTTGATTACTCATAACTTATCTTATACTCTCAATCCATAATTTTATTCTACCATCAGTTAAATCACTTTGATTATTTTCATCGATTACAAGACCTAAAAAATCTCCATCTAAAATTCCTCTTGAGTTTGAATAAGAATAACCATCTGTAGATGTTTGACCTATTAATGTTATCCCCTTATCTTTTATTTCCTCATAAATAGTTCCAATTCCATCTACAAAACTATCTCCAAAAGATTCTTGATCTCCAACTCCTATAAGAGCAACTTTTTTTCCAGTTAAATTCTTTGTTTTTAATATATCTAAAGCTTCTTGCCAATTATCTTGTAAATCTCCCATTCCCCATGTAGATGTTGCAAATATAGCAATATCATATTCTTCAACTTTAGAGATATCTGCTACTTCCATAACATCAGCTTTTAAAAGAGTTCCTACTCTGTTTGCTATATCTTCTGTAACTCCTGTTGTACTTCCATAAAAAATTCCTATTTTCATAACTAGCTCCTTTTTAATTTTTTATTTGATTCATATAAAAAATTATATTCTTTTTTTGTTTGTTTGTCAAATTATTTTATTGAGGTATTTTTTTATTTGTTAATATTTTGAATTTTATATAAAAAAGAATAGATTTTTAAGTAGAAGATATCTACTAAAACCTATTCTTTATATTTTTTTTATTTATTTTTAAGTTGTCCTATAATCAAAGCAATATCATTACCAGTAACTCCACTTATTCTAGAAGCTTCACCAATAGAAAAAGGTTTTACTTCCAGTAAACCACAACGAGCAATATTAGAAATTCCTCTAAGTTCAGAATAATTGATATCATTTGGTATTTTCATATCTTCTAATTTTTTAAATTTTTCTATCTGTTCTTTTTCTCTAGCAATAAAAACTTCATATTTTATAAGTGTTTCTATTTGATTTAAAACAAACTCTGGATATTCTTTTATCTCCATAACAATAGCTAAGTCACTATAGCATACATCTTTAAATTTTAATATTTCAGAAGCTTTAACTCCTTTGGTCAATCTTTGAACTTCACCAACTTTTTCTAAAATTAAATTGGCTTCATTCATAGGAATACTTGTTTCTTTTATTCTTTTTACCTCTAATTCTATGTTTTTAATTGCATCTTCCATTATAATTAATCTTTCCTTTGAAACTAATCCTATTTCTTTAGCTTTATCATAAAGTCTCATAAAAGCATTATCAAATCTTAAGGTTAATCTATATTCTGCTCTTGATGGTAGAACTCTATATGGTTCAGGTGTTCTTTTATGTATTAAATCGTCTACCATTACTCCCATATATCCTTCACTTCTATCCACTACAATTGGTTCTTTCCCTTCTGTCTTTCTAGCTGCATTAACACCTGCTAAAAATCCTTGGGCTGCTGCTTCTTCATAGCCTGAAGTTCCATTTAATTGTCCTGCCATAAAAAGATTTTCTATTTTTTTAGATTCTAAACTTGGATAAAGTTGATATGCTGGAGCATAGTCATATTCTACTGCATAACCATATCTCATTATTTTAGCATTTTCAAGTCCACCTATAGTTTTTAACATAGCATCTTGAACAAAAGGAGGCATAGCTGTTGTAAGTCCATTTACATAAAGTTCATTTGACTCTTCCGATTCTAGTTCTAAAAATATTTGATGTCTAATTTTCTCTGGGAAATTCAAAACTTTTCTATCTATTGATGGACAATGTCTAGGTCCATGAGTTTCTATTATTCCACTTACAATTGGAGAGAATTTTAATAGTTCTTGAGTTACATCTATTGTTTTTTGTGTTGTATGTGTAAGCCATGTAGGTACTATATTATTTTTTTTCTTTTCTGTAAAAATTGAGAAATAAGTAGGGTTTTCTTCTCCATATAATTCCTCCATTACTGAGAAATCAACTGTTCTTCTATCTATTCTAGGAGGAGTTGCCGTTTGATATCTCTGTATATCTATTCCGTTTTCTCTTAAACTATCAGAAAGTTTTTCAGCTGAATTTTCTCCCTGTCTTCCTGCAGAATATTCCACATCTCCTATAACAACTCTTCCCTTTAAAAATGTTCCTGTACAAAGTACTACTGTCTCTCCTAAATATTCTATTCCTAAAGAAGATACTACTCCCATGCATTTTTTATCTTGAACTATCAAAGAATCTATACATTCTTGAATAATTTCTAAATTTTCTGTTTTTTCCACAACTTCTTTCATTTTTATTCTATATTTATATTTATCTGCCTGACCTCTTGTTATTCTAGCAGCTGGTCCTTTACTGGTATTCAAATGTTTTAATTGAAGGTTATAGAGATCTGTATGATGACCCATTTGACCACCTAAAATATCTATCTCCACTACTAAATTACTTTTACCAGGACCACCTATTGAAGGATTACAAGACATCATTCCAATATTATCTAAGTACATTGTAAAAAGAACTGTTTTTTTTCCAAGTCTTGCAGCAGCAAGGGCAGCTTCAACGCCTGCGTGTCCACCTCCAACTACTATCACTTCATATTTATTATTCATTTTTTTATTTCTCCTATATGATTTAAATTATTTTTTTTCTATTCTTATATTTTAACATATTTTTAAGAAAAATTTAATATTAATATATAGACTTACTTCTTATCCCAATTAATAAAAAAACTAATTTATAAAGTAATATTCTACTCCATAAATTAGTTTTTAATTTCTTAATTTTTTTAGTTAATATTATTCTATTCAGATTCAATTCTTTCTATTTTCTCATAAATATCCAAAATATAATCAATCTCTCTTCTTTCAACTTTATTAAGCATAGATAACACTTCCTAATATCTCATTCTTTACTTTCTCTTTATATCTAGCAACTAAGGGATTTTTATATTTATAATCAAACTGTCCTGAAGTTACTAAATCTATTTTTTTTTCAAAAGTAGATTCTAAATGAGATTTCACGTTATAGAAATTAGTTAATATCTCATCATTATCAATTAATTCTACAAATATATCTATATCACTTTTCTCTGTTTGCTCCCCTTTAGAATAAGAACCAAACAATCCTATTTTACTTATACCAAAATGCTTCTTATCAATAGCAGATAATTTATTTAATATTAAATTTTTATCAATCATAATATTTTTCTCCTATGATTTTTTCATATTCTTTCTATTTAAATTCAACTTTCTAAAATACACTTGCTTAAATCCAACAAATAATTTACAATAGTCATATGAATATCTCTTACGTACTGTTAGTTTATTTACCTTATTATAACATTATAGAAGCAAGATATCCATTTCTTATTCTTTATATTTTACTTATATCAAAAACTTCTATATCTTTTGTACTTGTTTTACTTCTTTGAATTTTTATTATTGCATTTAAAGTATCCAGTGAAGTTAAAACATTTACTCCGAACTCTATTGCTATTCTTCTAATTTTAAATCCATCTCTTTGAGAATCATTAGCTTTTGTAGGAGTATTTATTAATATATCAATTTTTTTATTTTTTAATAAATCTGATATATTAGGAGAAACATCTCCTATCTTCCCAACCTCTACACACTCTATCTTATTTTCTTTTAAATATTTAGCTGTTCCTTTTGTTCCATAAAGTTTTGTACCCATATGTGATAATTCCTTTGCCATTTCTAAAAATTCATCTTTATCTTTATCTCTTATTGTTAAAAGTATAGATTTATTATTTAAATCAATATTTCTACCTGCAGCAACGAGTCCTTTGTAAATAGCTTCATCAACAGTTCTTCCCACACCTAAAACTTCACCAGTTGACCTCATTTCAGGTCCTAATGAAACTTCTACTTTTCCAAGTTTTTCTGTTGAAAAAACAGGAACTTTAACTGCTATTATATTTGGTTTTTTATATATTCCAACTCCATATCCTAAATCTTTTAATTTTTCACCTAATATAACTCTAGTGGCTAAATTTATTACTGGCACTTGAGATATTTTAGATATGTATGGAACTGTTCTAGATGATCTTGGGTTTACTTCTATTACATATATTTCATTTTCATAGGCTATAAACTGAATATTCATCATTCCAATTACTTTTAGCTCTAAAGATAATTTTTTAGCTATTTCAAGTATTTTTTCTTCTGTACCTGGATATAAATTTTGACTTGGATATATAGTTATAGAGTCTCCTGAATGAACTCCTGCTCTTTCTAAATGCTCCATAACTCCTGGAATTAAAACATCTGTTCCATCACATATTGCATCTATTTCTATCTCTATTCCATTTAAATATTTATCTATTAATACAGGAGTTTCTGAATCTCTAATAAAAGAAGCTTCTAAATATTTTACTAAACTTTTTTCTTCGTGACAAATCTCCATTCCCTGTCCACCTAACACATACGAAGGTCTTACTAGTACTGGATATCCTAAGTTTTCTGCTGTTTTTATTCCATCTTCTCTCTCTCTAATAGCCTTACCCTTAGGTCTTTTTATATCCAATTTTTCCATCATGGCTTCAAATCTTTCTCTATCTTCTGCCTCATCTATTTTATCTGCACTTGTTCCCAATATTTTAATTCCTCTTTTATGCAAATCTTTAGCTAGTTTTATTGCTGTTTGCCCACCAAATTGTAATATAACTCCCTCTGGTTTTTCTTTATTTAAAATATTCATTACATCTTCTGTAACAAGTGGCTCAAAATAAAGTCTATCTCCTGTTGTGTAATCTGTGGATACTGTTTCTGGATTATTGTTAATAATAATACTTTCTATACCCATTTCTTTTAAACATTTTATAGAATGAACTGTACAGTAATCAAATTCTATTCCTTGACCTATTCTAATTGGACCAGAACCTATTACTACAACTTTTCTTTTAGTATTAACTTCAACTTCATCAAACTCATCATAAGTAGAATAAAAATATGACGTTTCTGCTGCAAATTCTCCAGCACAAGTATCTACAATCTTATAAACTGGTTTTATACCATATGAGATTCTTTTAGCTTCTATATCCTCTTCTGATATCTTCATAAGTTGAGCTATTCCTTTGTCTGAAAAACCTTTTTTCTTTAAATTTCTTAAAGTTTTTTCTGAAAGTTCTGAGAATTTAGTATGTTTCAATTTTTCCTCTTGTTTCACTATCCATTCTATTTTTTCCATGAAATATTTATCCATACCTGTTATTTTTTGAAGTTTTTCTTTTATATAACCTCTTCTTAACATTTCAGCAGCAATAAATATTCTCTCATCATCTGGTTTCATAACTAGAGTTTTCAATTCTTCAATAGTTAAATTTTTAACAGCTGGATGGTCTAAATTATAGCTTCCTATTTCAAGTGATCTAATCCCTTTTAAAAAAGCTGATTCGAAACTATTTCCAATAGCCATGATTTCACCAGTAGCCATCATCTTCGTTCCAAGTTTTCTATCTGCTTTTTTAAATTTATCAAATGGCCATTTAGGAATTTTAACTACAACATAATCTAAAGCTGGTTCAAAACAAGCAAAAGTTTTCCCTGTTACCTCATTTATTATTTCGTCCAATTGATATCCCAATGCTATCTTAGATGCAACTCTAGCAATTGGATAACCAGTTGCTTTAGAAGCCAGTGCAGAAGACCTTGACACTCTTGGATTTATTTCAATAATCGCATATTCAAATGATTTTGGATTCAGTGCAAATTGAACATTACAACCTCCAATAACTCCAATTTCATTTATAATTTTAATAGCAGATGTTCTAAGCATTTGATATTCTTTATCTGAAAGAGTTTGAGAAGGAGCTACCACTATTGAGTCACCAGTATGAACTCCCACTGGGTCAATATTTTCCATGTTACAAACTGTTATGCAATTTCCATTGGAATCTCTAACTACTTCATACTCTATTTCTTTCCAACCATAGATAGATTTTTCCAAAAGAACTTGTCCTACCCTAGAAAGTTGAAGACCTTTTAATAAAATTTCCTCTAACTCTTTGGGATTAGCAGCTATTCCACCACCAGTTCCTCCAAGTGTGTAAGCAGGTCTTACCACAACTGGATATCCCATTTCTTTGGCTTTTGCAAAACCAGCTTCCATACTTTCTACAATATGACTTTCTATTGTAGGTTCATCTATTTTTTTCATTATATCTCTAAAAAGTTCTCTATCTTCTCCATTTTTTATAGCTTCTATTGGAGTTCCAATAACTTTAACTCCAAATTTATCTAAAACTCCTTTATCAAAAAGTTCCACAGCAAGATTTAAAGCAGTTTGTCCACCCATACCAGCTAATATTGAATCTGGTCTTTCTATTTCAATTATTTTCTCTAGATATTCTAAAGTTATTGGCTCTAAATATATTCTATCTGCAACTGTTGTATCAGTCATTATAGAAGCTGGATTTGAATTTACTAGAACAACTTCAATACCCTCTTTTTTTAAAGTTTCACAAGCTTGAGTTCCTGAATAATCAAACTCTGCTGCTTGTCCTATTATTATTGGACCTGAACCTATTATTAAACATTTTTTTATATTTTTATTTAACATTTTTATTTAGCCTCCTTAATAACTTTTAAAAAATCATCGAATAAATAATTTGAATCTTCTGGACCAGGCCAAGCTTCTGGATGATATTGTACAGATGCAATATTTAATTCTTTACATCTCATTCCTTCATTTGAACCATCATTTACATTAATATGCGTCTCCTTCATTTTTTCAGGCATTTTATCAATTACATAACCATGATTTTGTGAAGTTATAAATATTTTGTTTTTCTCTAAATCTTTAACTGGATGGTTACAACCTCTATGTCCATATTTTAATTTTTTAGTAGTTCCTCCAAGAGCCCAAGCTAAAAGTTGATGTCCTAAGCATATTCCCACTATTGGTTTTTTTCCTATTATTTTTTTTATTTCCTCTATAACATCACTGAGTTCAGCAGGGTCTCCTGGTCCATTAGAAAGGAAAACACCGTCTAAGTCATGTGAAAGTATCTCTTTGGCTTTTATATTCCACGGGAAAACTGTTAAAGAACAATTTCTTGCAGTAAAATTTCTTAAAATATTATTTTTTACTCCAAAATCAATTACTCCTATTTTTAAATCTGGATTTTCTACCTCTATCTTATATATTTCTTTGGTACTTACATTTGGAACTGCTGATATATTTGAAAATTTTGAAAACTTTTCTATTATTTCACTTTGTTTCAAATCTTCTGTTGTTATTATAGCCTTCATAGTTCCATTTTCTCTTATAATTTTTGTTAGATGTCTAGTATCTAAGCCTTTTATTCCAATAACATTATGCTGTTTTAAAAAACCATCTAAAGTCATTTCACATCTAAAATTATTTGGTAATTTAGCTTCTTCTTTTATAATTAAAGCTCTAACTTTTACCCCAGAAGATTCCATATCTTCTAAGTTAATACCATAATTTCCAACTTGTGGATAAGTTAGTACCACCATTTGTCCAAAATATGAAGGATCAGTTAATAACTCTTGATATCCTGTCATTCCAGTATTAAAAACTAATTCCCCTACACTTTCATTTAAGCTCCCAAAAATTTTTCCATGAAATATCATTCCATTTTCTAAAATTAACTTCCCTTTCAATTTTGCCCCCTATTTTTCTTTAAAAAAAAAGATATAGCTAAATAGCTATATCTAAAATATATAAATTATTAATATTTTTTAAAATAAAAAATTTATTTTTAAATGAATTAGAAAATATATTTTTAAAAATTAATATAAGATTGTTAGTTACTAATTTATCATCTATAAATTTTTTCATAATTTTCTCCTCCATTTTATTTTGCACTAGGATAGATTATACTTGATTTTTAATTTTTGTCAATTTATTTTTTTAATTTAATTTGAAAATATTACAATTTTTCTTTTACCCAACTAGTTAATATATGTTTTGAAGGTGTATGACTTATTTTTTCTATATATCCTTTAATTTTTAGTGAATTTAGGTATTTATTAAGTGTCACTCTAGAAGCTATTTCTAAATATTTCAAAATATTACTATCTAATAATGTAAAATCATCAGAAAAAACATAGTTTTGAATGTAAAAAAATAGGATATCTTTTTCAACTTCTTTTAATTTTATATTTTCTAAGTAAGATTTAGCGTGTTCTAACTTTAAAATCTTATCCTTCAACATAATCAAGATACTATCTTGACCTTTCAAAATAAATTCTAACATACCTTTAATAAAAAAAGTTACTTCTCCACAGTTTCTACTATTGGAAGTTTCAGAGAACAGTTTTGAATAGCCTTCTTTATCTGCAAATATTGTATAGGATAATGATAACCCTGTATATATATCAATTTTTTTTGCTAAATAATTTGAAAATAATACTCTTCCAAATCTTCCATTACCATCGTAGAAGGGGTGAATGTATTCAAAATAATAATGAACAATGGAAACTTTTATTAAAGCAGGAATATCTTTTTTATTCATGAATTCTATTAAACTTTCCATATGAGATAAAATAAGCTCTTCAGATGGGTCTCCAGTATGAATATTTTTAAATCCATCAGTTATATGAATTCCCTCTTTTCTAAAAAATTTTCCATCTAATTGATTTTCAGGATTTTCTAAAATATCTTCTTTAAATATTTCATCATATATCTTACGAATATCTTCTGAAGAATTTATTTTATCTATTTTCCCCTCAATTATTTTTAAATATTTATTTATGATTCCAGATAATCTAGTATTTTTTTTACTGTTTAAACTATTATAAATATCTTTCTTTGTGGTTCTTACCCCTTCTATACCATTAGTTTTTATTATTTCATTAACCATTATTTCATTAATACAGGAATATTTTCCAATGTTCGGTATTTTTTCTGATAATATAGTTATTTCTTTACTTTTCATAAAAATTTTTTCTTGTAAAATTTGAAATTCTGGAAATGAAAGATAAAAAAGTCTAAAAACTTCTGAAGAATTTCTCTTCCCTTTAGTTATAGGGTTTATTTCTAAATCAGTTACATAAGCACATGGATTTTCCAATCTTTTTTTTAATTCTTCATTTATATCATATTTTTTATAAAATAGTTTCTCCAAAGTTTGATAATCTTTCATAATTCCTCCTTTTTATCATTTTATAATATATTATATCATATTATAATAACAAAAAGTATAGTTTTTATGTTTTTAATAAAAATAGAGTGAATAAAAAATTTACTCTGTTCTTTATGTTCTCTGGAGGCATATCCATTCCTTTTGTCAATATATTACAACAAAGAACTTTATGGTTTTTTTAAATTTTTATTGAAGTTCATTTGCAAGTTCTAAAATGAAATATATAATACATTTTAATTTATATCAAATTATATTTATAAAAAAAAATGCTTGTTAATTTTACTTTTTCATGATAGAATTTTCCAAATATAAAAAATTGAGGGGGAATTATAAATGAATTTATTTTTTAAATCAAAATTTATTAAATTTAAATCTGTAGTCTCATTTATCTTTTCTATTTTCCAATTTTATTTAGATAATTATATTTTCAAAAACATTAATTATATATTTTATTATAAAGAAAGAAGTGTCTTCTATGATTTTCATAGTCGTCACTTCTTTTTTTATATAATAAATTAGGAGGTATTATTTATGATTAATTTTATATCTATGGAAGATTTTTCAAAAAAACAACTTTTAAATGTTTTAGAATTAGCAAAAGAATTAAAGCATAATCCACAAACTAACCTAATTGATAATAAAATAATAGCTACTTTATTTTTCGAACCTTCTACTAGAACTAGATTATCATTTACCTCAGCAGTGTATAAAATAGGTGGAAAAGTTTTAGGTTTTGATTCCCCAGATGGAACTTCTGTTCAAAAAGGCGAATCTTTAAGAGATACAATAAAAGTTATTGAAAATTATTCTGATCTTATTGTTATGAGAAACCCACTGGAAGGCTCTGCTAAATTTATCTCTGATTTCTCTACTGTTCCAATTATTAATGCTGGAGATGGTTCCAATGAACATCCTTCACAAACATTTTTAGATTTGTTCACGATTTACGAAGAACAGGGGAGAATAGAAGGTTTAAAAATTGCATTTATTGGAGATTTAAAATATGGAAGAACAGTTCATTCTTTAACTAAAGCACTATCACTTTTTAACTGTGAATTTTATTTTATAGCACCAGATATAATTCAAATTCCTGATTATATCACTACAGATTTAGATAAAAAAAATATAAAATATAAGTTACTTAATGATTTTAATGAAGTAATAAACAATATAGATATTATGTATGTAACAAGAATTCAAAAAGAAAGATTTGATAATATTGATAACTATGAAGAAGTTAAAGATAGTTTTGTTATAAAAAAGTCAAATTTAGAAAAAGTTAAAGAAAATTTAATAATTCTTCATCCCTTACCTAGAGTTAATGAAATTTCAATAGATGTGGATAATACAAAATTTGCCAAATATTTTAAACAGGCTGCAAATGGTGTCCCTGTAAGACAAGCTTTAATTGGAATAGCTTTAAATAAACTTAATTTTGAAAAATTAACTTCTATTAATAAAACTATTTTATCCACTAATACTGTTATTTGTAAAAACTCAAAATGTATTGCTAAAAATGAAGAAACTGAAAATAAATACATTCTAGAAGATGGTATTAAAAGTTGCTACTATTGTGGAAAAAAAATAAACTAATTTAACTTATGTATACAAACAATAATAATTAAAGTTATATGGAGGACTTATGTTTTTAGAAAACTGTCTTATTCTCGATAATTGTTCACTGGGATCTGAAAATTATCTATTAAAAATTAAAAGTAACAAATGTATAGAAAATTCTAAGCCAGGACAATTTTTTATGCTCAAATGTAAAAATGAAATAACAATTTTAAGAAGACCTATTAGCTTACACTATGTAGATAGAAAAAATCAAACACTTGAATTTTATTTTGAAACTAAAGGAAAAGGAACTAAAGAATTCTCAAAATTAAAAAAAGATGATTTTATTGAAATACAAGGTCCTCTAGGAAATGGTTTCTCCACTGATACTAAAAATGAAAATATACTTATAATAGGTGGTGGTATGGGGATTGCTCCTATGAAACTCACAATTGAAGCTCTAGCTCAAAATAATTATATCACTTTTATTGCTGGTGCTAGATCTCAATCACATATAAAAATTTTAGATAATTTTAATCTTGCTAATATACCAACACATGTAGCCACAGATGATGGTTCTTATGGTTTTCATGGAAATGTTATTCAAGTTTTAGAAAATCTTTTAACCCAGAATAAATATGATAAAATTTTAACATGTGGACCTCATAAAATGATGGAAGCTCTTTATAATGTTGCTCGACGTGAAAATATAAAAATTGAAGTTTCACTGGAAGAAAGAATGGCGTGTGGTGTTAAAGCTTGTGTGGGCTGTTCTATTAAAACAAAGAATGGAATGAAAAAAGTTTGTGCTGATGGTCCTGTCTTTAATGGTTATGATGTTATGGAAAAAGATTATCTTGTTGATTTTAGTGAAGCTACTATCTGTTGTAATTAAAAATTTTAGTGGAGGTTATTTTGAATAGATTAGAAACAACTTTTTTAGGATTTAAATTCAAAAATCCTATTGTAACATCTTCAGGTTGCTTTGGATTTGGACTTGAATATAAAAATTATTTTGATCCCAATGAACTTGGTGGAATAGTTGTAAAAGGATTAACTCTTGAGCCTAGAGACGGTAATTTAGGTACTAGAATAGCAGAAACTCCAGCTGGAATGTTAAATTGTGTTGGGCTTGAAAATCCTGGAATAGATGTCTTTGAAAATATAATATTAAAAGAAATAAAAAATAGTGGAATTACTTCTCCAATCATTGTTAATATCAATGGGAAAACACTTGAAGAATATATTGATATTGCTAAAAGAGTGGAAAAAATAAAAGGAATTGATATTGTTGAATTAAATATCTCTTGTCCCAATGTTAAAGATGGTGGTATGGCTTTTGGAGCTAATCCAGAAGTGGCTGGTCTTGTTACTAGAGAAGTTAGAAAAGTATTATCTAAACCACTTATTGTAAAATTATCACCTAACGTAACAGATATTGCATATATAGCTAAAGTTGTAGAAGAGAATGGTGCTGATGCAGTTTCTCTTATAAATACTTTATTAGGGATGGCAATTGATATAAAAACTAAAAAACCTATACTTGGAAATATTATGGGGGGACTCTCTGGACCAGCTGTTAAACCTGTTGCTTTAAGAATGGTCTATCAAGTTGCAAAAACTATAAAAATTCCTATTGTAGGTATGGGTGGAATTAATTCTGCTGAGGATGCTTTGGAATTTATCATGGCTGGAGCTACACTTGTTTCCCTTGGAACTGGAATTTTTATTAATCCTATTCTTCCATTGGAAGTAAAAGATGGACTGCTTTCATACTGTAATGAAAACTCATTAAATAATATTCAAGATATCAGAGGCTGTATCTTATAAAAATTTTAAAATATAGGAGAAAAAAATGAATATATCAGATAAAATAATTATAGCACTGGATTTTCCAACTACTGAAGAAGCAAAAAAAATAGTTGAAGAATTAGGAGATGAAGCTACTACTTATAAAGTTGGACTTGAACTTTTTTTAAATTCTAAAGGTAGTATGGTGGATTATTTAGTAAAAAAAAATAAGAAAGTTTTTTTAGACTTAAAATTTCATGATATACCAAATACAACTGCCATGGCATCTATCTTTGCAGCTCATGAAAAATGTTTTATGTTTAATGTTCATGCTAGTGGTGGAAAAAAAATGATGACAGAAGTTGCTAAAAAAGTTAAAGAATTTAACAAAGAAGTTCTTGTTATTGCAGTTACTATTTTAACTAGTATAAGCGAGACAGAACTTAAAGAAACTTTTAGTTCTACATTTTCTTTAAAAGAATTAGCTTTAAACTTAGCCAAAATAACAAAACAAAGTGGCTTAGATGGAATTGTTTGCTCTCCTTGGGAAGCAAATGACATAAAAAAAGAATGCGGACATAACTTTAAAACTATATGCCCAGGTGTAAGACCTCTTTGGTCTTTAACAAATGACCAAGAAAGAATTATGACTCCATACAATGCAATTTTAAACGGTTGTGATTTTTTAGTTATAGGAAGACCTATAACTAAACATGAAAATCCAAAACTTGGATTCAATCTTATTTTAGATGAAATTAAACTAGCATTACAAGTTCAAAAATAATAAAGAAGAATATTTTATTATTCTTCGTATACATTAAATTGTTCTATATTTAGCTAAAAACATTTGTTTCTTTATGTATATGTTCAAAAATAAAAATAAAAAGGAGTAATTATATGATAGATAATATTCAAGTTGCACAAGCTTTATTAAAAACAGAGGCTGTAAAATTAAATGTACAAGTTCCATTTACATTTGTTTCTGGAATAAAAAGTCCTATTTACTGTGATAATAGGAAAATGATAGGATTTCCTGAAGAAAGAAATATCGTTGTAAAAGCATTTATAAATAAAATTAAAGAGCTAGAAAAAAATGGTACTGATTTTGATATTATAGCAGGAACATCAACAGCTGGAATTCCTTGGGCTGCTTTTATCGCCATGGAATTAAATAAGCCAATGGCCTATATTAGAGGAGAAAAAAAAGCTCATGGTGCTGGAAAACAAATAGAGGGAGCAGACTTTAAGGGAAAAAAAGTTCTCATTATTGAAGATCTTGTTTCTACTGGTGGAAGTTCTATTAAAGCTATAAAAGCAACAATAGAAGCTGGAGCTATATATACTGAAGTTCTTTCTATTTTCTCTTATGAATTTAAAAAGGCATATGATATGTTTTCTTTAGAAAATATAAAATGGTCCTCTTTATCTAATTTTGAAATTTTACTAAATGTAGCACAAACAGATAACTATATTACTGAAGATGAACTATTAATAGCTGGGAAATGGAATAAAAATCCACAAACTTATGGAGTTGAGCTATAATATGCTACTAATAAAAAATGCTAAAGTTGTTGTTGGAGAATATCTTGAAGCACTTTCTTTATTAGAAAAAGATTTAACTATTATAACTGATATATTAATTAATGATGAAGGTTTTATAGAGAAAATAGAAAAAAATATTAATAGTCATACGAACAATAATACTATTCAAATAATAGATGCAAATTTTAATTATGTTATTCCTGGAATTATTGACCCCCATACACATATGAGAGACCCAGGTCTCTCTTATAAAGAAGATTTTCTTTCAGGAAGTAAAGCCTGTGCTAAAGGTGGAATTACAACATTTTTAGATATGCCCAATACAATTCCAAATACAGTCACAGAAAATATTTTAAATGAAAAAAGAGAAAATTCTAAAAATCGTTCTTATGTTGATTATGGTTTCCATTTCGGGGGAAGTAGAAAAGACAACAGTATAGAAATTTCAAAAGTAAAAAATTCTGTTGCATCAACAAAATTATTTTTAAATATGTCAACAGGTGATATGCTAGTTGAGAATATTGAAACAATTGAGAATATTTTTAAAAATTCAAAATTAATATCTGTTCATGCAGAAGATGAAAAAGTAGATAATGCCATTGAGTTTGCTGATAAATTTAAAACACCTTTATATCTTTGTCATCTCTCTAAAAGAACAGAGGTTGAATCTTTAAGAAAAGCAAAACAAAATGGAATAAAGATTTATGGAGAAGTTACACCACATCATTTATTTTTATCTCAAGAGGATAGGAATGATTCTACTACAAAGGAACTTCTTTTAAGAATGAAACCTGAGCTTAAAAGTAAAGATGATAACCTTGCCCTTTGGGAAGCTTTAAAAGATGGTACCATTGATACTATTGGAACTGATCATGCCCCACATAATTTAGAAGAGAAAATGAAATCTCCTACTTTTGGTATACCTGGTGTTGAGAACTCTTTAGAACTTATGCTTTTAGGAGTAAAAGAAAATAGAATCACACTGTATAAACTTATTGAACTTATGTGTAAAAATCCAGCTAAAATTTTTAATATATCTAAGAAAGGTGAAATAAAAATAGGTAATTATGGTGATTTAGTTATAATTGATACAGATAATGTGTATACTATCAATAATAAAGATGTTATTTCTAAGTGTGGTTGGACCCCATATCATTCAATGAAAACAGGTGGAACTGTTATTTCAACTATTTTAAGAGGAAATATTGTTTATAATAATAACTCTTTTTATGATATAAAAGGAAAAGAAATTAAATATTTATAATAAAAAAAGGTTGTTAGCTATATTTAAATAGAACAACCTTTTTTTATTATTTTAATTTTTTATTTACCTACACAGAAGTTTTTAAAGATATGATCTAACAAATCTTCACTACTTATTTCTCCAGTTACTTCAGATAGAGAATCCAATGCTTCTTTCAAATCCACAGCTATTAAATCCATAGGAAGACCTGTATTTATAGTTTCAAATATACTTATAATTGCATCCTTGGTTTTTTCTAGTGCTGATTTATGTCTAACATTTGTTATTATTATCTTTTGAGATTTATCTTCTATATCCCCTTTAATAACATAAGAATATATCTTATTTTCCATCTCTTCTATTCCTAGATTTTCTTTGGCTGATATTTCTATCCAATTATTAACTTTAGTTAATATAGTTAAATCTGCTACTTTAGATAAATCTATTTTATTAACAATACCAATTACATTACTTGCTTTTATTTGGTCATGAATTCTAAAATCTTCTTCTGTTAATTCTGAAGAACCATCTATAACAAATAAAATTAAGTCTGCATCATCTATTAATTTTTTAGATTTTTCAACTCCAATATGCTCAACTATATCTGTAGTTTTTCTTATCCCAGCTGTATCAACTAAAATAAGAGGAACTCCTTTAAGATTAATAACTTCTTCTATAACATCTCTAGTTGTTCCAGGAACATGGGTAACTATGGCTCTTTCTTCTCTTAATACTGAGTTTAAAAGACTTGATTTACCTACATTTGGCTTTCCAACAATAGCAGTTTTTATTCCTTCTTTTATCATTTTTCCTTTATCATAGGATAAAATTAGTTTATTTGCTGTTTCCATTACCACTTTTAAATTATCTACTAAATTAACTGGTAAAGGGTCATCTATTCCTTCTTCTGGATAGTCAAGTACCACATTTATATGAGCTGCAACATCTAAAAGTAATAATTTTAAATGATCTATTTGCTCTTTTAAATCACCTCTCAGTTGATTTAAAGATAAAGATACACTTCTTTCTGTTTTTCCATGAATTAAATCTATAACTGCTTCTGCTTGAGTCAAATCAATTCTTCCATTTAAAAAAGCTCTTCTTGTAAATTCACCAAGTTCAGCATGTCTAGCTCCATGTCTTAAAACAGTTTCTAATAATTTTTCTGTTATAACAAACCCACCATGACAATTAATCTCAACTATATCTTCTCTTGTATATGTTTTTGGTCCTTTTAAAATTGAAACCATAACTTCATCTACAAGTTCATTATTATTGTATATATGACCGTAATTAATTGTAAATCCTTTTATATCTTTTACATTTTTTTCTGATTTAGGTTTAAATATTTTACTTAGAATTTCAATTGCATTTTTTCCTGAAATTCTAACAATACCTATTCCTCCCTCTCCTCTAGGAGTAGAGATAGCCGCTATTGTATCAAACATATTTATTCTCCTACTTTTTTCTTTTTATAACTATATATCTTTTAGGATCTTTCCCTTCACTAAAAGTATCTAATTCTGAATATTGATTAATTATTTCATGAATTATTTTTCTCTCTTTTGGTGGCATAGGATTAAGTCTTATAATTTTATTTGTATTGAGAGTTTTTTCTGCCATTTTTTTAGCAAGGTCTCTAAGAGTATCATTTCTTTTCTCTTTAAAACCTTCAACATCAACTTCAATTCTACAATCTTTTATCATGGAATTAAGAAGATATTCAAAACTATTTAATGTCTTTCCTTTTTTTCCAATGATGATTCCATTATCATTTCCAAAAAGATTAACCACATAATATTTCCCATCTTTAGTTGTCACTTCAGCTTTTAAATCTAAATTCATATTAGAAAGTAATGTTTTAGTTTTTTCTAAAATTAATTCATTCTTATATTCTTTTATTATTTTAATATCTTTTTTAATATCTTTTTTAATATCTTTTTTAATATCTTTTTTAATATCTTTTTTGATTTCTTTTTTTAAATTTTCTTCTTTAATCTCTTTTTTTTCTACTAATTTTTCTTTAAATTCTTTTTTGATTTCTTTATTAGGATTTTCTTCCTTAGTTTTTATTTTTTCTTCTTTTTTTATTATATCTTTTTTTGGTTCTTCTTTTATTTCTTTTTGTTCTTTCATTACTTCTATTTTATGATTTTTATCTATTGTTATTTCATAGATACCTTCTCTACTAAATAAACCTAAAAACGATCTACTTTTTTGCTTTTCTACAACTTTAACAACGTGTTCAGAGCTAGCATCTAATATTTTTATAGCTCTTAAAACAGCTGCATCTTTAGTCATTGCTTTTATTTCAATTGTATTTTGCATATTAAATCATTCTCTCCCCTCTTTTTATAATCCAGTATTGTTGAATTATACCGGCTAAACTTGAAACAACCCAATAAAGTTGTAATCCACCTGGCATTTTATAAGATATAAATATCATCATAACAGGGAACATATACATCATATTCTTCATTTGCGGATTTGAATCTCCAGAACCTGTAAGTTTTTGTTGTAAAAATGATAAAACACCATTTAATAATGGAAATATATAATAAGGATCTGGTGATCCTAGTGATAACCATAAAAATGATGAAGTTGATGGTATCGTAGGTAAATGGATAAATGGATATACAACTTCTCCAGCTTTAGATATTATATCAGGATTAGTTCTTAAAACTCCAAATAGAGCAAATAAAATTGGCATTTGAATTAATAATGGTAAACATCCACCTGCTGGATTTATTTTTTTCTCTTTATATAATTCCATTGTCTTTTGATTTAAGACTTTAGGTTCATCTTTATATTTTGCTTTTAACTTTTCTATTTCAGGTTGAATCTCTTTCATTGCTCTCATGGATTTATCTTGTTTTAAAGTTAAAGGTAATGTTACTATTTTTGTTAAAATAGTTATTCCTATAATAGCTAAACCAAAATTTCCAGTTAAATCATATAATCCAGTTAATATTCTTGCCAAAAAATTATACAAAAACTCCATTTTTTATTCCTCCATGTTTTATCTAAATTTATAAATTTTTTTTGTTACTTTTTTATTTTTGATAAAATTCCCTAATATAATTATCAAAAAATTAAAAAACTATTTCAGTGGATCAAATCCTCCAGGATGAAATGGATGACACTTTATTATTCTTTTTAATCCTAAATAGCTCCCTTTTATTATACCATATTTATCTATTGCTTCATAAGTATATTGAGAGCAACTTGGATAAAATCTACATTTTTTACCAAAAATTCTAGAAATAAATTTTTGATAAAACTTTATCATTAACATTATACTTTTTTTCATAATTATGTTTCTCCAATTTTACAAATAACTGGATAATTTTTATCATTTTAAAGTCTAGACTATTTAGATTATTTTATTTTTTCAATAAATTTGCTCTTAATAAAATTTTATTAAGGTCTTTTTCTATATCTTTATATAAAATAGTTTTTATATTTTCACCAGCTTTTTTTTTGGCAACACAAACAATATTATAGCCTTTCTCAATTTTATCATGATTAAGTCTAAAATATTCTCTAAATAATCGTCTTAAACGATTTCTACAAATAGCATTACCAGTTTTTTTACTGGCTACAAATCCTAATTTTAATATATTTTCATCATTTTTTTTAAAAAAAATTAGAGAGTAATATCCAAATTCTTTTTTTCCTAAATTATAAACGATTTGAAACTCTCTATCTTTTTTTAAGTTTATTATTTTCATAAAACTCCCTTTATTTACATAGTAACATGTATTTTTTTTGAGAATCATAACTTTTGAAAAACCCGGTGAATTATACACCGGGTTTTATGCTGATAAAACTGCTCTTCCTTTGTCTCTTCTTCTTTTTAAAACTTTTCTACCATTTTTAGTTTTCATTCTTAATCTAAACCCATGGTCTTTTTTTCTCTTTCTGTTGTTAGGTTGGAACGTTCTTTTCATATATATTTCACCTCCTAAAATATTCATGTATTTCAGATTATTATTTTATAGGAAAACAATGAATTTGTCAAGTAATTTTTATTTTATAGATTGTTCTTTAAATGTTTAAAAAAAAAATAAAAACAACAACTTTTTTGATTTTTTGAGGTTATGTAATGTATAGATGTATAATGTAGTGACGAAACCTAGTTTTTTTTTTTGTAGAAAGCTAATAAGGAGTTGCTAAAAATAAGTTTTAAAAGATAGTTTTTATTTTTGTTCGTATACAAATATCAAAAATGTCTTTTATTTACTGGAATTTAAGATGTTTTATATTTTAATTAATTATTTTTTTTCTAATAAAATCAAGGAATAGGACTGAATTTTATATTACTGTTCGTATACAAAAGAAAAAACTTAATAGTTTATTGAATTATATATATATATTTTTTTTTTTTTTATATTATTATTATTTTTTTAATAAAAAAAAAATAAAATATAATAATATTATTTTTGGTATACAAAAGAAAAAATCA